>JAGQUI010000999.1 GCA_020438595.1 Propionibacteriaceae bacterium
CGATCCGTTCCAGAGCGACCCACCGACCGACAAGATCCTTCAGCACACCGTGTGCCGCGTCGAGGCGGCAGCCCTCCGAGAAGTCCGCGATGCCGATCGGGGAGATGTTGACGACGGCGCCGTCGACGAGCTTGACGTGGAGCACCAGCCGCCCACCGAGCACCGAGAGCACGTGGGCGGGCTCACTGATGACCGTCGGCTCAGGAGTCGGCGTGGGCGTCGGTGTGGGCGTCGGAGTCGGCGTCGGCGTAGGCGTCGGCGTCGGCGTAAGTGTGGGAGTGGGAACCGGGGTGGGTGTCGGGGCCGGCGGCACGACGACCGGAGAAGAGGCAACCGGCGGGACGGAGGGCCGGGTCGGCACGACCGGTCGTGCGGGGGGCTGCGGCACACGCGACACCGTGGGCACGCTCGAGGACAAGGGCTGCGGCACCGGCAACGCCGACGGACTGACGGTCGGCGCGGGAGCAGGGGTGGGTGTCGGCGACGGCTTCAGCGGCGATGCAGGGGGGCTCG
>JAGQUI010001000.1 GCA_020438595.1 Propionibacteriaceae bacterium
GAGCTGGCGGCGAACGATCCCGCGCTCGCCGACTTCGTCGCCGAGGCCAACCGGATGGGCACGTCGGAAGAGATCATCGAGACGGCGGAGAAGCGCGGCCACGACACCGGCCTGCGCATCCGCCATCCCTTCGTGCCGGGCCGGACCGTGCCGCTCTATGTCGCGAATTTCGTCCTGATGGAGTACGGCACGGGCGCCATCTTCGGCTGTCCGGCGCACGACCAGCGCGACCTGGACTTCGCGCGCAAGTACGGGCTGGAGGTCCTGCCCGTGGTCGCGCCCGCCGGGCAGGCGACGGTCGAGGTCGCGAACGAGGCCTTCACGGGCGACGGCCGCATCGTCAACTCCGGGTTCCTCGACGGTCTGGACGTTCCCGCCGCCAAGCGGGCGGCGATCGAACGCATGGAGGCCGAGGGCTACGGCGAAGGCACCATCATGTACCGCTTGCGCGACTGGGGCATGTCTCGCCAGCGCGACTGGGGTTGCCCCATCCCCGTCGTCCATTGCGGCG
>JAGQUI010001001.1 GCA_020438595.1 Propionibacteriaceae bacterium
CGTAGCGGGGCTCCGAGCCCGCGGCGCGCACCGCGCCGAGCTGCGGTTCGGCGGGCTCGGGGACCTGGGCGAGCTCGCGGCTCGGGACGGGCTCGAGCACGTCGTCGTCGATCTGGGTCAGATCGGGGACCGCGACGGCGGGGGAGCGGTCGTCGGCGCGGCGCAGCTCGAGCACCGTGAACCCGACGCGGATCCGGTCCCCGGGACCGATCGAGGTCGGGATCTGCAGCGGCTGGTCGTTGAGGAAGGTGCCGTTGGTGGAGCCGAGGTCCTCGACCTCGGCGGCGCCGCCGACCGGACGGATGCGTGCGTGGTGGCGGGAGACCTTGACGTCCTCGAGCGGGTGCGGGAGGCCGGGATCGCGGCCGAGCTCGACGGCGTCGTCGAGCGCCAGTCGCTCCCCCGCGCCGGGCCCCTCGACGATCTCCAGCAGCAGGCCGCTCACCCTTGCCTACGATAACCGACGCATGGCCCCCGATAACCCCCAGGCACAACCGGGCCCCGGCACCT
>JAGQUI010001002.1 GCA_020438595.1 Propionibacteriaceae bacterium
CCTGCCAGAACGGCGGGTAGACCGGGGCGGTGATCACGATGCCGTCGCCGGGGTTGGTCACGGTCTCGAGCACGCACAGCACTTCGTTCATCACGTCACCGCCCCGACGCACCTGCGTCGGGTCGAGCTCGAGACCCCACCGCGTCGCCGCCGAGGCTCGGTACGCGTCGGCGTACTCGGTGCCCCACGGGTAGCCGGTGTCGCCACGGTCGAGCGCGGCGTCGAGTTCGGCGCGCACGGCCGGCTGCACCGCGGCGTCCATCTCGGCCACCCACAGCGGCAGCACGTCGGAGTCGTACGTGCGCCACTTCAGGCTGCGTCGTTGCCGCAATTCCGCCTCGGTGAGCGAGAAGATCGTCATGGCCGCATTCTTGCGGCTCGTGCGGCCCCAGGGTTGCCGGTCTCGACCAGAAAGCGTGTGTTGTGATGGCCCGGTACTTCGACGTGCACCCCGACAACCCCCAAGCGCGCGCGCTGGGGCAGGTGGCGACGATTCTGCGTGACGGCGGG
>JAGQUI010001003.1 GCA_020438595.1 Propionibacteriaceae bacterium
AGTCCAGGCCTGGAGTCGGCGAGATCGGTGCTGACGGTCGGGCGGCGGGCGCCTTCGACTTGGGCGAAGCACTCAACGACAGCTTCCGCTTCGCACTTTCCCGCCAGATCGTTGGCGAGATCCGCGGCCCGGAGACCTGGACGATGATCAAGGCGATGGAGTCTGGGACGGGCTCGTTGTCGACCACGCACGCCGCCGACGCGAACGCGTGCATCCGCAAGCTGGTCACCTGCGCCATGGAGGCCGGCAACCACGTCACCCGGGATCTGGCCCTGGAGAAGCTGGTCGGCTGCCTCAACCTCATCGTGCAGCTCAACCGACGTGTGGTCACCCTGCCCGACGGGACCCAGCAGTTGCGCAGGTGGGTCAGTGAGGTCGTTCTGGTCGAACCGGGGGAGCGGGAGCTCGGGTACGCCTTGGAGCATCTGTGCGGTCCGAGCATGGACGGGCCGGCCCAGGCCAGCGGCATCCTGCCGCCGCAGGTGATGGCCCTGACCGAGTACGGGTTC
>JAGQUI010001004.1 GCA_020438595.1 Propionibacteriaceae bacterium
CGAGGACGGTCTGCAAGGCTGCATCTCGTCGCTGATGGCCGAGACCGAACGTCGACACGGGGTGCGCCCGACCGACGTTGCCGCGCTCGGTGTCTCGGCGATGATGCACGGCTACCTGGCGTTCGACGAGCAGGGCGAGCTCCTCGTCCCGTTCCGCACCTGGCGCAACACCTCGACGGGCCCGGCGGCCGCCGAGCTGAGCGCGTTGTTCGGCTGCAACATCCCGCTGCGGTGGTCGATCGCCCACCTCTACCAGGCGATCCTCGACGGCGAAGCGCACGTCCCACGGATCGCCTCGCTCACCACGCTCGCCGGCTACGTCCACCAGCGATTGACTGGCCGCAAGGTGCTCGGGGTGGGCGACGCGTCCGGCATGTTCCCGATCGACACCGCGACCGGCACGTACGACGCGACCCTCGCCGCCCGCTTCGACGAGCTCGCCGGCGCGCGCCTCCCCGGCGGGTCCCTCGTCGAACTGCTGCCCGTCGTGCTTCGCGCCGGCGAGTCCG
>JAGQUI010001005.1 GCA_020438595.1 Propionibacteriaceae bacterium
ACCAGGGGTCGGCACCTGCGGATCAGCGCCGCAGCAGATCCAGCAGGGCCCGGGCGTAGGCCGACTCTGCCGCCACGTCGACGAAACGTCGGGTTTGGTCGCCGTCGCCGATCGTCACGGCGTACCCGCCGGGCTCCCCGGCCATCCGCTCCAGCCCGCGGAACGCCTCGCCCAGGGCGTCGCGCAGCTGGTCCTCGCGCGGCAGCCAGAGCGCCTCGCCGGACTCGAGGCTGTCCAGCGCCCACTCGGTGGTGCCGTTGAAGGCGAGCACCTCGCCCGCCGGCAGCTGGAGCTGCTCGATGACCATGTCGCTGACCACGAAGACCTGGTCGTCCATCTCGCGGTCGGGGATGGCGAACCGGTCGCCGTTCTGTGGCTGCCAGGTCAGGCCGGCGTCGCGCAGCGCGTGAGCCAGGTCGAGGGCGAGCATGGCTCCAGTGTGCCGGGTGGCCGGCGGGAGGGATGTCTACTGGTGCGTACGACGCGCCAGGCGCGTCGTACGCACCA
>JAGQUI010001006.1 GCA_020438595.1 Propionibacteriaceae bacterium
TAAACGTTGCTGCGCTTGCCCGAGGCGAGGACAAAATCGCCTCGCAAAACGGACCGACCCCTCAAGATTTGGAGCAGCTCTCCCCTGAAACGTGGGTGGATCATTCGCTTTACCTCGCCGGACCGCCTGACACAATGAAGAAGGAGGCCGCCGATTGGACCTACCAGCGTATCCCAACAAACCCCCTCGCGTCGTCATCATTGGCGGCGGGTTTGGCGGTCTGAATGTCGCGCGCGCGCTTCACGGAGATGAAGCGGACGTCGTGGTGGTGGATCGCCGCAACTATCACCTGTTCCAGCCGCTGCTCTACCAGGTGGCGACGGCGGGCTTGTCGCCCGGCGACATTGCGTACCCGATTCGCGCTGTTTTGTCGAAGTACCGCATGACGCGCACGCTGTTGGGCGACGTGGTGGCGATCGACCCGCAGCGCAAGAAGGTCCTGCTGCACGACGACGAGCTCGACTACGACTACCTAGTGGTAGCGACCGGCGCGAAGTATTCGTACTT
>JAGQUI010001007.1 GCA_020438595.1 Propionibacteriaceae bacterium
CGATCGAGAAGATCAAGTACTCGATTAAAAAGAGTTATATGCGCAAGGGCGAGGAGGTCGTGCGCAAGAACTTCGAGGCGGTGGACAACACGCTGGTCAACCTGCGCGAAATCCCCGTGTCGGCGCAAGCGACCAGCACCATCGAATTGCCGCCGACCGTGTCGGCCAACGCGCCGGAGTTCGTGCGGAACGTGACGGCGATGATGATGGCCGGACGCGGCGACGAACTGCCGGTCAGCGCCCTGCCGGTGGACGGCACCTATCCCAGCGCCACCACCCAGTGGGAAAAGCGCAACATCTCCAACTTCGTGCCGGTCTGGGAGCCGAATGTCTGCATTCAGTGCGGCAATTGCAGCATGGTCTGCCCGCACGGCGTCATCCGTTCCAAGTTCTACAACGAATCCAGTCTGGAGAGCGCCCCGAAAGCCTTCAGGACCGCGCCCATCGATGCCCGGGGTTTCCCGGATATCCGCTACACCCTGCAAGTCTATCTGGAAGACTGCAC
>JAGQUI010001008.1 GCA_020438595.1 Propionibacteriaceae bacterium
CCATGGCCTCGCTGAACCCGTCCATGAAGATCGGCGAGCAGCTGGCCGAGGTGCTGATCTACCACGAGAACGCCTCGCGCGAGGAAGCCATGGCCCGGGCCCGGGAGATGCTGGAAAAGGTCCACCTGCCCGATCCGCCGCGCATCATGAACGCCTATCCGCACCAGATCTCGGGCGGCCAGCAGCAGCGCGTGGTCATCGCCATGGCCCTGCTGTCCAGCCCCAAGCTGCTGCTGCTGGACGAGCCCACCACGGCGCTGGACGTGACGGTGGAGGCCGGCATCGTCGACCTGATCAACGACATCTCGGCCGAATTCGGCACCTCGATGATCTACATCTCCCACAACCTGGGCCTGATCCTGAACACCTGCGACCGCATCACGGTGATGTACTCGGGCGAGGCGGTGGAGATCGGCTTCGTCGAGGACGTGTTCGACAACATGCACCACCCCTATACCCGGGGGCTCATGAACTCCATCGCCCTGCCCAGCGCCGACAAGACCTC
>JAGQUI010000100.1 GCA_020438595.1 Propionibacteriaceae bacterium
CTCGTCGGTGAAGATCTCCAGCAGCAGCGAGTGCGGTACCCGGCCGTCGATCACGGTGGCCTTCGGCACCCCGGCCCGCACCGCCTCGAGGCAGGCCTCCATCTTCGGGATCATCCCGGACGCGAGCGTGGGCAGCATCGCGGCCAGGTCGTCCACCGCGATCTGGTGGATCACCTCGGTCGAGTTCGGCCAGTCGCGGTAGAGCCCCTCGACGTCGGTCAGCACGACCAGCCGCTCCGCGCCGAGCGCGGCCGCCAGCGCTCCCGCGGCGGTGTCCGCGTTCACGTTGTGGACCTGGCCCACCTCGTCGGGCGCGACCGTGGCCACGACCGGGATCCGGCCGGCGTTGATCAGGTCGACCACCGCGCCGGGGTTCACCTCCGCGACCTCTCCGACCAGCCCGAGGTCGACCTCCTCCCCGTCGACGTGGATGCCCTTGCGCTCGGCGGTGAGCAGGCCCGCGTCCTCCCCGGACAGGCCGACCGCCAGCGGGCCGTGCGCGTTCAGCAGTCCGACGAGCTCGCGGTTCACCTGCCCCATCAGCACCATGCGCACCACGTTCATCGCCTCGGGCGTGGTCACCCGCAGGCCGCCGCGAAACTCGCTGGCGATGCCGAGACGGCTCAGCATCGAGGAGATCTGCGGACCTCCGCCGTGCACGACGACGGGCTTCACCCCGACCATGCGCAGGAACACGATGTCCTGGGCGAAGGCCGCCTTCAGGCCCTCGTCGACCATGGCGTTGCCGCCGTACTTCACCACGATGGTCTGCCCGACGTAGCGCTCCAGCCACGGCAGGGCTTCGATCAGGATGGCCGCCTTGCTCGCCGCGTCGATCATGTCGAGTACTCCGCGTTCTCTTTGACGTAGTCGTAGGTGAGGTCGTTGGTCCAGATCGCCGCGGACGCCTCGCCCGCGTGCAGGTGCAGCTCGACGAGCACCTCGCGCCCGGACAGGTCGACCCCGGAACGGTCCGCGCCGAGCTGCCCGTCCACGAAGACGCGGACGCCGTTGAACGCCACATCGACGTGCTCGGGGTCGTAGTCGGCGTCCACCGTGCCCGCGGAGGCGAGCACGCGACCCCAGTTCGGGTCGTTGCCGAAGATCGCGCACTTGAACAGGTTGCTGCGCGCGATCGCCCGGGCCACGGAGAGTGCGTCCGCCTCGGTGGCAGCCCCCTCGACCCGCACCTCGATGTCGTGCGCGGAGCCCTCGGCGTCGGCGAGCAACTGCTTAGCGAGATCCGCGCACACCCCGGTCAGCGCCTCGGAGAACTCGGCCTCCTCCGGAGTCACCCCGGACGCGCCGGACGACATCAGGATGACGGTGTCGTTGGTGGACATGCAGCCGTCGGAATCGGTGCGGTCGAACGTGAACCCGGTGGCGGTACGCAGGGCCGCGTCCAGCGCGGCGGGCGCGATCACCGCGTCGGTGGTGATCACCACGAGCATCGTGGCGAGGGCCGGGGCGAGCATGCCCGCACCCTTGGCCATGCCGCCGATCGTCCAGCCGTCGGGTGAGGCGTGCACGGCCTCCTTCGAGACGGTGTCGGTCGTGCGGATCGCCTCCGCCGCCGACGGTCCGCCGCTGCTGGAGAGGTCCTGGGCGGCCAGCTCGATGCCGTTCAGGACCGCGTCCATCGGCAGCCGGACCCCGATCAGGCCGGTCGAGCACACCGCGACGTCCTCGGTCGCGCAGCCCACCTCGGCGCCGGTCCACTCCGCCATCTGCTTCGCGTCGGCGAAGCCGGCCGAGCCGGTGCAGGCGTTCGCCCCGCCGGAATTCAGCACCACCGCGGCGAGCCGTCCGTCCGCGATCACCTGCTTCGTCCAGACCACGGGCGCAGCGGTGAACCGGTTGCTGGTGAACACGGCGGCGGCATGCGCGTCCGGGCCCTCGTTGACGACCAGGGCGAGGTCGGGCTTCCCGGACGCCTTGATCCCGCCGGTGACGCCGGCGGCGGTGAAGCCTTTCGCTGCAGTGACGCTCACGGTGCGACTCCGATCGTGGTCAGGCCCAGGGTCTCGGGCAGGCCGAGGGCGAGGTTCATGGACTGGACGGCGCCGCCGGCGGTGCCCTTGGTCAGGTTGTCGAGCGCAGCGACCGCGACCAGGCGGCCGGCGGCCTCGTCCACGGTGACCTGGACGTGGACGGCGTTCGAGCCGACGATCGACTGGGTCGCCGGCCACATGCCCTCCGGCAGCAGCGTGACGAAGGGCTCGTCGCCGTAGGCGGCGGCATACGTGGACCGGACGACGTCGGCGTGCACGTGCGCCGCCAGTGGCGCGGTGACGGTGGCGAGGATGCCGCGGGCCATCGGGGCGAGCACGGGAGTGAAGGAGATCGTCGGGTCGCTCGCTCCGAGCAGCGCGAAGTTCTGCAGCATCTCGGGGACGTGCCGGTGCACACCGCCCACCCCGTAGGCACTGGCCGAACCCATCACCTCCGCGCCGAGCAGGTTCGGCTTGAGCGACTTGCCGGCACCCGAGGTGCCGCTGGCGGCGACGGCGACCACGTCGCGTCCGGTGACCAGGCCGCCGGTGAGCGCCGGCAGCAGGGCCAGGGTGACCGAGGTCGGGTAGCAGCCCGGGACGGCGATCCGCCGCGTCGCGGCGAGCACCTCGCGCTGGCCGGGGAGCTCGGGCAGGCCGTAGGGCCACGTGCCCGCGTGCTCGCTGCCGTAGAACCTCTGCCACTGCGCGGGATCGGTCAGCCGGTGGTCGGCGCCGGCGTCCACCACGAGCACGTCGGGCCCCAGCTGCGCGGCGACAGCGGCGGAGTGCCCGTGCGGCAGCGCGAGGAAGACCACGTCGTGGCCGGCCAGGTTGGCCGCGGTCGTCTCGACCACCGTGCAGTCGGCGAGCGGAGTCAGGTGCGGATGGTGGGACAGCAGCGGCGTCCCGGCATTCGAACCTGCGGTGAGGGCACCGATCTCCACCTCGGGGTGCCCGAGCAGGAGCCGCAGCGCCTCCCCGCCTGCGTAGCCGGTGGCTCCGGCCACCGCGACCTTGATCGTCATGGGAATGACTATGCCGCATCTCGAATGAATATTCCAGCTACGCCTCCGTCAAGTCCGACTCAAGCTTCCCTCAAGGTGGAACCGGGGGCGCGGAACGAGGGTTACCATTCACGACGTGCCCGTCACCGCCATCGGACTGAGTCACCACCTCGTGCCCCTCGAGGACCTCGCGCGCCTCGGCGAGGTGTCCGGCCCTGTCCTCGAGCGGCTCGACACCGCCGGGCTCACCGGCATCGTCCTGCTGAACACCTGCAACCGCTTCGAGCTGTACTTCGAGTCCGACTCCTTCCACGCAGGGCTCGAGGCCGTGCTGTCCGCCGTTCACGATGCCCTGCCCGAGGCCGACCGGCCCCTCGTGGACGAGTTCGAGGTGTACGCCGGACAGGCCGCCGTGCAGCACCTGCTCGAGGTCGCCAGCGGCCTGGACGCGATGGTGGTCGGCGAGGCGGAGATCATCGGCCAGGTGCGGGAGGCGCTGCAGTCGTCCGGCGACCGCGCGAGCGCGTCGCTGCACCGGCTGTTCCACGCCGCGCTCACCACCGCGAAGGCAGTGACCACCGAGACCGACCTCGGCGCGGCCGGACGCTCGATCGCCCAGGTCGGCCTCGGCCTGGTGGAGACCCGGCACTTCCCTGTGGCCGGACGCCGCGCGCTCGTGGTCGGCACCGGCAGCTACGCCCGGGTGGTCACCGCAACGCTCGACCGGCTCGGCTGCGCCGACGTGTGGGTGTACTCACCGAGCGGTCGCGCCGAGCGGTTCGCCGCCACCCATCCCGTCCGCCCCGTGCCGGCCGACGGCCTCGCCGACGCGCTCGCGTCCGCGGACCTGCTGGTCACCTGCAGCGGCGCCGAGCAGACCGACGGCGCGGCGGTCACCGCCGATCTGCTGGCCACCGCCCGCAGGGGCGCCCCGCTGCTGCCCGTCCTTGACCTCTCCCTCGAGGGCGACGTCGAACCGGCGGCCGAAGCCCTGGTGAACGTCGACCTGATCGACCTCGAAGAAGTGGGTGCGCACGCCCCCGCCGAGCAGACCGCCGCCGTGCTCGCCGCCCGCGACCTCGTCAGCCGCGGCGTGGACACCTACCTGCACCTCGAGCAGGGACGGCAGGCCACCCCTGCGGTGACCGCGATCCGCGCCCACGTGAGCCACTTCATCGAGCGCGAGATCGAGGCCGCGAAACGCCGCTACGACGCCGAGACGGCCGCCGCCGTGGCGCACTCGCTGCGCCGGGTCTCCAACGCCCTGCTGCACACGCCGTCGCTGCGCGCCGCCGAACTCGCCCGCAGCGGCGAGCTCGCCGACTACTCGGCCGCCCTGCACACCCTGTTCGGGATCGAGATCGAGACCGGGGCCGAGGCGCAGGCGTGACGTCGACCACCACCGCGGCCCCGCTGCTGGAGGCGTACCGCGGCCGCCCCGTCGCGCGGCGCCCGGTCTGGTTCATGCGGCAGGCCGGCCGCTCGCTGCCCGAGTACCGCGCGGTGCGCGAGGGCACCTCCATGCTGGACGCCTGCCTGAACCCCGAACTGGCCGCCGAGATCACCTGCCAGCCGGTGCGACGGCACGACGTGGACGCCGGCATCTTCTTCTCCGACATCGTGGTGCCGCTGCGGCTGGCCGGCGTGGCCGTCGAGATCGTGGCCGGGGTCGGGCCGGTGCTGGAGGCACCGGTCCGGACGGCCGCCGACGTGGCCGCGCTGCCCGAGCCCGACCCGGCCGCCCTCGCACCGGTGCGCGCGGGCGTGGCCCTGTCGGTCGCCGAGCTCGGCCGCGTGCCGCTCATCGGCTTCGCGGGCGCCCCGTTCACGCTGGCGTCGTACCTGGTGGAGGGCCGGCCGAACCGCGAGTTGCCGGCCACCCGCGCCCTGATGACCGCCGATCCCGTCACGTGGCACCGGCTGCTCGCGTGGGTCGCCCGGCTCACCACGATGTTCCTGCGTGCGCAGGTCGAGGCCGGGGCGGCCGCCGTGCAGCTGTTCGACTCGTGGGTGGGCCGGCTGTCCCCGGCCGAGTACCGGGCCGCCGTCCAGCCCCACTCCGCGGCCGTGTTCGCAGCGGTCGCCGACCTCGGCGTGCCCCGGGTGCACTTCGGGACGGCCACCCGCGACCTCCTGCCCGACCTGCTCGCCGCCGGCGCCGACGTGGTCGGCGTCGCGTCCGACATCGGGCTGGACGAGGCCAGCGCGCTGCTCGGCGGCGCCGTCCCGCTGCAGGGCAACCTCGACCCCACGCTGCTGTCGGTCGAATGGCCCGTGTTGGAGGCCGCAGCCCGCGACGTGGTGCGGCGCGGCGCCGCAGCCCCCGGCCACGTGTTCAACCTCGGCCACGGCGTCCCGCCCGACACCGATCCCGACACCCTCACCAGGCTCGTCGAGCTGGTGCACTCCATCCCGCTGCCGCAGGAGTCCTGACATGCCCCATCCCGCCACCACGGCCCGTCCCGCGCACGCGCACGGCATCGGGGCGGTGAAGCCGGACGGGTGGGCGTACCACCGCGCCCCGATGATCGTGTACTGGGAACTCACCAACGCCTGCGGGCTGGCCTGCCGGCACTGCCGGGCCACCGCCATGCCCGACCCGATGCCGGGCGAGCTGACCACCGCAGAGGCGATCGCCGTGCTGGACGACCTGCTCGGCTTCGGCGGGCCCGGCGAAGCACTGCCGCACGTGGTGATGACCGGCGGCGATCCGCTGCGCCGTCCCGACCTGCCCGAGCTCATCGCGGCGGCCACCGAGCGCGGCATCGGGGTCTCACTGGCCCCGGCGGTGACTCCGCTGCTGACCCGCGAGCGGATCTTCTGGATGAAGGACGTCGGCATCCAGGCGATCTCGTTGTCGCTGGACGGCTCCACCGCCGCGTACCACGACGGCGTCCGGATGGTGCCCGGCACGTTCGAGGCGACCATCGAAGCGCTCGACACCGCCGCGGAGGCCGGGCTGCCGGTACAGGTGAACACCCTGGTCACGTCCCAGACCGCCGCTGACCTGCCCGCGGTGTACGAGCTGCTCAGCCGGCACACCCTGATGCAGTGGAGCCTGTTCTTCCTGATCTCGATCGGACGGGGCACCGAGCTCACCGAGCTCTCCCCCGGCGACGCCGAACGGTGGCTGCTCTGGGCGGCGAAGGTGAACCGCGACGCGCCGTTCCGGGTGAAGACCACCGAGGCGATGCACTTCCGGCGGCTGATGACCGCGCCGCTGCTGCGCGCAGGGAGGACGAGGGAGGAGGTCGAGGCGCTGCCGCCGGCGCGGGCGTTCGGCATCCGCGACGGCAACGGAATCGTGTTCGTCTCCAACCTCGGCGACGTCACGCCGTCCGGCTTCCTGCCGGTGACCGTCGGCAACGTGAAAGAGCGCTCCTTGGTCGAGCTCTACCGCGACGAGCCCCTGATGCGCGCGCTGCGCGACCCCGACCAGTTCAAGGGACGCTGCGGGGTGTGCGAGTACCACGACTGGTGCGGCGGTTCGCGGGCCAGGGCGTACGCGTGGACGGGCGACCCGCTGGAGTCCGACCCGCTGTGCCCGTACGTGCCGAAGCCCGACGCCGCGCCGGCGCAGTGAGGCTGCTGGTCGTCGGCGGCGGCATCACCGGCCTCGCCGCCGCGTGGGAGGCCGTCCGCGGTGACGAGGGGCGCGCGCCCGCCGAGGTGCTGCTCGTCGAGGCGTCCGACCGGTTGGGCGGCAAGCTGCACACCGAGGTTGTCGACGACCTGCTGATCGAGCACGGGCCCGATTCCTTCGTCAGCTACCGGCCGGCCGCAGCACAGCTCGCCGCCGAGGTCGGGCTGGGCGACGATGTGATCGGCACCTCCGGGGAACGGATCGTGTCCCTGCGCTCGCGCGGACGGCTGCGTCCGCTGCCCGCCGGGATGGGCATGGTGCTGCCGACCCGGCTCTGGCCGTTCGTCACCACCGGGATCCTCTCCCCGCTCGACAAGCTGCGCGCCGGTCTCGACCTGGTGCTGCCGCGGCAGTTGCACGAGGGCGAGGACGTGGCGATCGGGGCGTTCCTGCGCCGGCGGCTCGGCGGCGGGATCGTGCGCCGGTTCGCCGATCCCATGGTGGGCGGCATCTACGGGGCGAGCGTGGACGAGCTGAGCCTGGACGCGGTGCTGCCGTCCCTGCGCGCGGACGAGACCACCCACCGCAGCCTGGTGCTGGCATCGCTGGCGACGGGCCGCAGGGCCCGGGCGACGAGCCGCGGTCCGGCCTCGCCGTTCCGGACGCTGCGCGGCGGCCTGGGCAGCCTGGTGGACGCGGTGGCCGACCGGCTGCGCGAGGCCGGTGCGGACCTTCGGCTCGGGGCCGGCGTCGAGGAACTGCGTCCCGCGGCCGGTGGTGGTGTGGAGGCGGTGCTCGGCGACGGGTCGGTCGAGCCGGCCGACGCCGTCGTGCTGGCCGGTGGGGTGGCCAGTTCGGCAGCGCTCCTCGCGGGGCCGGCACCCGAGTCCGCGGCCGCACTCTCCCGGGTGCCACTGGCCACCTCCACCGTCGTGACCCTCGCATACCCCGCGTCCGCGTTCGCCACACCGGTGACGACGCACGGATGGCTGGAGGCCGATCCGGCCCCGATCAGCGGAGTCACGGTGAGCTCGGCGAAGTGGACCGGACGGGCGGGCGAGGACACCGTGCTGGTTCGCGCGTTCGTGCCCGAACGACTCGGCGCGATCGCCCGCGCCGACACCGACGTGCTGCGCGACGCGGTGGTGCGCCACGTCGGCGGGGTGCTCGGGGAGACGGCGGCACCGATTCTGACCCGGGTCGCCCGCTGGCCGGAGATGATGCCGAAGTACACCGTCGGACACCTCGACCGGGTGGCCGGGACCGAGGCCGGCCTGGCGCACCTGCCGGTCTGGCGCGTCGCGGGCTCGGCGCTGCGCGGGGTGGGCGTCCCGGACTGCGTGGCGGACGGGCGACGCCAGGCCGGCCTGGCTCTGGCTGGGGTGGTTAAGGTCAACTCATGAAGGAGGATTCCGTGGCCGAAGAGGTCTTCTACACCGCCTACGCGGTGTTCGCGCGGCGCGAGCCCGCGCCCGACGAGGTGGCGCAGGCGACCCGTGACCTCATCGACGCGCTGGCCGGAACCGGCGTCACCACCCGCGGCCTCTACGACGTGCACGGCATGCCCGCCGAGGCGGACCTGCTGGTCTGGCTGCACGGGCAGTCCGCGTCCGACCTGCAGGAGGCGGAACGGCTGTTCCAGCAGGAGGCGTTCGGCGGCACGGTCGAACTGGTCTGGTCCGGCTTCGGCGTGCACCGGCAGGCCGAATTCAGCCGCGACCACTCCCCGGCGTTCCTGCGTGGCCTCGAACCCAGGCGGTGGCTGACCGTCTACCCGTTCGTCCGCTCGTACGAGTGGTACGTGCTGCCCGAGGAGGAGCGGCGGGAGATGCTCGCCGACCACGGGCTGAAGGGACGGGACTACCCGCAGGTGTCCAGCAACAC
>JAGQUI010001009.1 GCA_020438595.1 Propionibacteriaceae bacterium
ATAGCCGTCGACGGGGGCGGCCCGTAGCGCCGCGATCGCGAACTCGTCCAGGTCGCTGGTGACCAGGATCCGGGTCCGGGTGGCGCCGAGCGCGTCGAGCTGCTGGCGGACCCGGACGGCCAGCACCCCCAGGTCGCCGGAGTCGATGCGCACCGCGCCGAGCTCGGGCCCGGCGGTCTCGACGCCGAGTCGGACCGCCTCCTCGATGTCGTAGGTGTCCACCAGCAGCGTGGTGCCCCGCCCGAGCGAGGACACCTGGGCGCGGAACGCCTCCGCCTCGCTGTCGTGGAGGAGCGTGAAGGAGTGGGCGCTGGTGCCGGCCGTCGGCACGCCGTACCGCTGCCGGGCGGCGAGGTTGGAGGTGGCGGTGAAGCCGCAGAGGTACGCCGCCCGGGCGGCCGCCACCGCCGCCTCCTCGTGGGTGCGCCGCGAGCCCATCTCGATGCAGGAGCGCCCGGCCGCGGCGGTCGTCATCCGTGACGCGGCCGAGGCGATGGCCGAGTCG
>JAGQUI010001010.1 GCA_020438595.1 Propionibacteriaceae bacterium
TGCGGGGTGATCAGTCGGCCTGGCGCCGGAGGAACGTGGGGATGTCCAGCGACGGGTGCTCGTCCACCATGGGCGACAGGTCCCGGGTCAGCCGGGGCTGGTTCTCCCAGCGCTGCCGGATGTGGGTCGGGATGTCGCGATCATCGGCGGCCCGGGCGGGCAGCTCCGAGGTCCGGGACTCGCGCCGCTGCTGAGGCGGCGTGAAGGGCCGGGCCTTCTTGACCTGCTGCTCGAAGCCTGTGGCGATGACGGTGATCCGCACCTCGTCACCCGCGTTCTCGTCCACCACGGACCCGAAGATGATGTTCGCGTCCTCGTGGGCCTCCTCAGCGATGGCCGAGGACGCCGCGTTCACCTCGTGCAGGGTCAGCTCCGGCCCGCCCGTGATGTTGATGAGGATGCCCATCGCCCCGCGGATCGCGATGTCGTCCAACAGCGGGCTGTTGACGGCGAGGCTGGCCGCCTCGACCGCGCGCTGCGGGCCCACGCCCACCCCGGTGCCCA
>JAGQUI010001011.1 GCA_020438595.1 Propionibacteriaceae bacterium
GTCGTGATGGAATTCTAGCATGGTAAAATCAAGGGGTTCCGGGACTTCCCCTGGATCCCCGCCCGCTCTCTCGAAACAAACCCCATGCGTTGGAGTCGCCTGTTCATCCCGACGCTCCGCGAGGCTCCGGCCGAAGCGGAAGTCGTCAGCCACCGTTTGCTGTTGCGCGCCGGATACGTGCGCCAGCTCTCGGCCGGCCTCTATTGCTACCTCTACCTGGCCAAGCGCTCGCTCAACAAGATCGAGCGCATCGTGCGCGAGGAGATGGACGCGATCGGCGCGCAGGAGGTCTATACGCCTGAGATCCACCCGGCGGAGGTGTGGCAGGAGAGCGGCCGCTGGCAGGCGATCGGCGACGACATGTTCCGCCTGAAGGACCGCAACGGGCGCGAGCTGTGCCTGGGCATGACCGAAGAAGAGGTGATGACCTGGATGGCGCGCGGCGAGCTGCGCTCCTACAAGCAACTGCCGCAGATCTGGTACCAGATCCAGGCGAAGTTTCG
>JAGQUI010001012.1 GCA_020438595.1 Propionibacteriaceae bacterium
GCGCCGACGGACAGACCCGCGGCCGCTACTGCACCGCTGGCGCGCTCCTGCGCCAACGGATGCAGAGGCTCCGCGACCAGCGCGTGGCTTGAAAGGACCCCTACCCGGGGCTCACCTCCGAGATCCCCGCAGAGGCTGCGCAACACGGGATCTGGTAGACCGCCTCAAGCAGTGGCCAGGTATGCCTCTGCCCAGAGATTCCGGCGTTCGCCGGAATGACGGAGCCCTCGGGGGCACCAGTCCGTTCTAACCCTGAGAAAGGTCTCGACAAGCTCGACCGACGACTGGTGGGCCCACTGGGAATCGAACCCAGAACCCGCGGATTAAAAGCACGCGGAAGACTTGGATTTGACTAGGCAACCTACGGTCGCGTAACCGCCTTATGCAACATTCGTGCGACAGGCCAGCCCTACCGAGACTGTCGCTGACTGTAGACAGATACGACTATCTGTCTACACTTGGTTACCATCGCTGAGGAGGCCGGGATGAACACGGTGACGAC
>JAGQUI010001013.1 GCA_020438595.1 Propionibacteriaceae bacterium
CTGCTCAAACGCAGGCGTACCGTCGCGAGCAACGCCGAGGGAGAATCCGGGCAGGTAGCCGCGCTCGGCCCCGATCCCGGACCAGACAAGGTGGGAGCCAACTCATGATGCAGGCCACCTCATGACACGAACCAAGCCCGGTACCACCGAACGCGAACCGGTTGCCGGCGGCAATGTCGGCATGGGCACCGAATACCTGGAAGTACGGGGATTGACCGTCGATTTCGACGGCTTCAAGGCGGTCACCAACGTCGACCTCACACTATTTCAGGGTGACCTGAGATTCCTGATCGGGCCCAACGGCGCGGGCAAGACCACAGTCATCGACGCGATTACCGGGCTGGTCTCGGCTACCGGCTCAGTCAGCAAGTCTGGTGTGGAACTGCTAGGCAAGAAGGTTCACCAGATCGCCCGTCGTGGTGTCGGGCGAACGTTCCAGACCGCGAGTGTGTTCGAGCAGCTGACCGTTCTCCAGAACCTCGACATCGCCGCCGGCGCCG
>JAGQUI010001014.1 GCA_020438595.1 Propionibacteriaceae bacterium
GAGCCGCGACCGAAGGCCGCATCGATATCGACCAGGTGCAGCCATTCAGCTCCCTGCGACTGCCAGCGCAATGCGGCCTCCAGCGGATCGCCGAAGACACGTTCGGTGCCGGCGGCGCCCTGAACGAGCTGGACCGCCTTGCCGTCGTGCACATCGACCGCCGGTAGCAGCACCAACCGTTGTGGATCTGCCGAGGTGGAAGTGTTCGTCATAGACACGTTTAACGACCTTAACTCAATAGCCAATGGCGTAATAGCTGCGCCCCAGCCGCGCCGGACTTCTCCGGGTGGAACTGGGTGCTGGTCACGCTGCCCCACTGGACGGCAGCAATGAACCTATCTTCTTCGTGTTCGCACCAGGTGATGCGGGCATCCGCAGGTACCGAGGCCACCCCACCAGCGTCGGTGGCATGGACTCCGTACGAGTGGACGAAATAGAACCTGCGATCGCCGAGACCTTCGAAGACTCCCGCCTGTGCAGGCGTCTCCACCGTATTCCAG
>JAGQUI010000101.1 GCA_020438595.1 Propionibacteriaceae bacterium
GACCCCGTCCCGGACCACCCGGACGGTCGTGGGCGCGAGCTTGCCGATCGCCTCGAGCACCCCTCGCGCCGACCGCTTCGAGCGCGCCTCGACGTAGCGTCCGGCCAGCAGGAACGTGGTCACCGCGGCGGCGGCCTCGAGGTAGAGCGTGTCGGCCCCGGCCGGGGCGACGCCGTAGCCGAACCAGTACGAGGGCTCGTCCGGGGAACCGATGATCGTGGCCACCACCGACCAGGTGAAGGCGGACAGCACGCCGAGCGAGACGAGGGTGTCCATGCTGGTGGCGCCGTGGCGAAGGTTGCGCCACGCCGCCCGGTGGAACGGCCAGGCGCACCAGAACACCACCGGGATCGCCCCGATGATCAGCGCCCACTCCCAGCCGGGGAAGCGCAGTTGCGGGGTGAGGGCGAGCACGATGGCCGCGTCGCCGAGCGGGAAGGTGATCAGTGCGGCCACCAGCAGCCGCGTCCGGAGCAGCTTCACCCGGTCGCTGTAGCCGTCCGGCTCGGCCCCCTCGACCACCTGCTTGGCGTCGTAGCCGGCCGCCTGCACGGTGGAGATCAACTCGGAGACGTGCTGGGGCGGCATGCCGAGCACCACCGCCCGCTCGGTGGCGTAGTTCACCGTCGCACGGACGCCGTCCAGCTTGTTCAGCTTCTTCTCGATCCGGTTCGCGCAGGCGGCGCAGGTCATGCCGGAGATGTCCAGCTCGACGCGGCCGTCGAGGCCGGCGTCGGCGGCGCCGGACGTGGTGTCGGCGCTCACCACTCACCTCCTCCCGGACCGCCCTGCTTCCGGTCGCGTTCGGCCAGCTGGGCGAGCATGTCGTTGTAGGCGCCGAGTTCGTCGCCGTCCGCGCCGGTGTCGGCCAGCAGGTCGGAGTCGGCGGCCTCGCGGCTGTCGCTGCGGAACCACTGCGCAGCCAGCACGATGACCGCGACGAACACGGGCACCTCCCCAGTGAACCACGTGATCTGGCCGGCGATGTTCTGGTCGGCGAGCAGGTCGGGAACCCAGCTCACCGCGATGGTCTGGTAGAACGTCTCGCCGATCACGTGCTGCGCCATCATGATGCCCACGGCGAAGATCGCGTGGAACGGCATCACGCTCACCAGCAGGGCGAACTTGACCAGGTACGGCAGCGGCCAGGGGTTCCGATCGGGGCCGATCAGCAGGTTGAAGAACAGGTAGCCCGCGATCATGAAGTGCAGCAGCATCAACTGGTGCGCCCAGTGGTAGCGCATCAGCCACGGGAACAGCGGCGTGAAGTAGACCAGGAACAGGCTGGACACGTAGTTGAGCCAGAGCACCGGCGGGCTGAGCAGGAACCGGACGAACCGGTTCGCGGCCAGCCCGGCGAGCAGTTCGCGCGGGCCGGGCAGTTCGTCGGGCGTCCGGGCGCGGGACGCGGCGTCCACGAGCGTGAACGGGGCGCCGAGCACGCACAGCACCGGCACCATCATGTTCACGGTCATGTGCACGAGCATGTGCCAGCTGTAGACGGCCGTGGAGTACATCCACAGCCCGCTGGTGGCGAGGTACAGCGTGAGCAGCCAGCCGCCCAGCCAGAACAGCAGCCGGGACACCGGCCAGTGGCCGCCACCGCGACGCACCCGCACCATGCCCCACACGTAGCCGGCGATCGCCCCGACCGACAGCAGCACCCAGAGCAGGTTCGGCCGGCCCAGCCCGGCGAGCCGCTCGAAGGTCGCCGGCACGTCCACCTCGTAGCCGAGGTAGTTCACCTGGCTCGACTGCGGGATCTCGAACCGCGGCGGCGGCAGGTGCGCGGCCGCGCCCAGCGCTGCGGTGGCGAGCACGTACAGCACGACGTCGACGGCCACCGAGCCGACCTGGCGGCGGAGGCCGGCCGCCCGGTCGAACTGTCGCCAAGCCCAGCTGGCCAGCAGCGCGACGGCGAGGACGGCGCCGACCACCACCGGGCCGCCGGCGGGGGTGTCGAACGGGGAGACCCCGGCGAGTTGCTGCCACGCGACCATGCCGTAGCCGACCGCGGCGAGGACGAGCAGGGGCGGCACGACACGGTGGTAGCGGGCGATGCCGTCCGCCACGACGTCCGGCCGGGCCTGCGCGGACGTCGCCACCACACCCACCGCCCCGCTGGTGAGCAGCACCAGGGCGGCGGACGCGATGCCGGCGGCGTCCGTGGCCCAGTCGTGGTCAAGGCCCACCGAGACGTTGCCGGTGACGGCGAGGAACACCGTCGCCAGCGCACCCGCGAGCCAGCACACCACGAAGGCGGACGCCCGCCGCGCGCGGTAGGCGACGAGCGCCGTGGCCAGCCCGGCCGCCGCGGAGACCAGCCACGCCAGCGCGCTCGGCGTCGAGGTGAGCAGGTACCACCAGATGTCCGGACGCATCGTGTACGCGATCGGCACCCCGGTGGTGAAGGCGGGACTCGCGAAGGTCATCAGCAGGGCGGCGACGAACCAGAGCTGTGCGGCACGCCCGGCCCAACGACCCAGCCGGGAGGCGGCGTCCGGCAGCGTGCCGTCGGCGGCCGCGGGGAGGAACGCCACCATGCCTGCGAGCAGGCCGAGGGTCGCGGCGGAAGTGAGCCGTCCGACCATGTCGCCGAGGCTGGAGATGAGCCCGGTGACGGCATCGGCCTCCTGGCGCCCGGGCAGCGGGGGCAGCACCGAGAGCAGGTTCGCCACCGCCACCGCCGAGACGAGCGCGGCGCCGATCGCGAGCGCGATCGCCACGAGTGCAGGCCTCGGGGGCACCGGGCGGGTCCCGGAGGCGATCGGGTCGTCCGACATCCGAGCCACCACCCCTATCCCAACTGCCCGCCACTGGTGGCGCGAGTTTACTCGCGGGCCGTCGGCCGGCGCCGGTCCGCGTCCCCGATACTGGTCGGACCCACGAGAGGACGGCGATGAGCACGAGCGACGACACCGGCGGACGCAGCGCCGCGCTCGCCGAGAAGTCGGACGCGATCTGCCGGATGGGCTCGCTGATGCTCAGCGCCGGCACCGGCTCCTACCGGGTCAAGGCGGCGATGGGGCGGGTGGCGGCCGGCCTGGGCATCGAGCAGCTCGAGGCCCAGGTGAGCCTGAACGAGATCGTCGCCACCACCCGCGAGCACGGCACGTTCCGCACCCAGGTGCTCGAGGTGCCGGTGCCGGTGGTGAACGCCGACCGGATCGAGGAGCTGATGCGGGTGTCGCTGCGGGCCGAGTCCGGCAGCACCCCGGCCGAGCTCGGCGCCGAACTGGACGCGGTGGAGGCCCGGCGTCCGCTTTACCCGGTCCCGGTGGTCGTCGCGGGCGCTGCGCTCGCCTGCGCGGCGTTCGCGTTCCTGAACAACGGGCGCTGGCAGGAGTGCGTGGCGGCCGGCCTCGGCGCCGGCCTCGGCAAGCTCGTCCAGATCACCCTGCGCCGGTTCCGGCTCAACCAGCTGGCGATCGTCGCCCTCGCTGCGGCCACCGCGTGCGTCTCCTACATGCTGTTCGCCACCGTCCTGCAGTGGCTGCCGGGCGCCGCTACCCCGGTGCACGAGGCCGCGTTCACCTCGGCGATGCTGTTCCTGGTGCCCGGCTTCCCGCTGCTCACCGCCGCGCTCGACCTGGCCCGGTTCGACTTCACCTCAGGGGTGTCCCGGCTGCTCTACTCGGCGATGATCACCCTGGCCGCGGCGCTCGGCGGCTGGGCCGTCGCGTGGGCGTTCGGGCTCACCCCGGGCGAGATCGAGCTGGCCGCCCTGCCGGCGTGGCTGCTGTTCGGCCTGCGCCTGGTGGCGAGCTTCGCCGGCGTGTTCGGGTTCGCGGTCACGTTCAACACCCCGCTGCGGGTGGCCCTGGCCGCGGCCACGATCGGGACGGTGGCGAACCTGGGCCGGTTGGGCGCGGTGGACGCGGGCTGGAACCCGCTGCTCTGCGCGGCCGCGGCCACCACGGTGGTCGGGCTGCTCGCCGGCTGGACGTCCCAGCGCATCCTCTCGCCCCGGATCATCCTCTCGGTGCCTGCGGTGCTGATCATGATCCCGGGAGCGAGCACCTACCGCGCACTGGTCGCGATGATCGACCGGGACCCGCTGAACGCCCTCACCAACGGCATGACGGCGATCGGGATCGTGGTGTCGCTGGCCGCCGGCCTGGCGATCGCGCGGATGGTCACCGACCCCGCCTGGATCTCGACGAACCCCCACTGGACCCGGATGCCCCGCACCCGGGCGCAGCAGGAGCTGGGCCGCCGGGCCGGGCGGCGTCCCGAGGAGTGACCACCCCGTCCCACGAAAGGGCCAATTTCCCGGGATTGGACTAGAGACTCGTACGTAACACGGGTAACTTCTGTACCGGTGTACTCGGTCGGGGTCGCCCCACTCCCCTCGGGGCGCCCCGCCTCTCCCCTCTGCCGGGGCACCACGCAGGCCGGACGGTGCCCCCGCCAGGGCTCCTGGTCTCCAGTTCGCGCTGTCCCCTCAGTCCACCCCCCGCGAGCTGTGCCCTGATCCGCCCGCAGACGGCAGGATGGACCCATGACGAACATCCCGAACGCCTCCCCCCGGACTCCGGCCTACCTGGCGGGCCTGCTGCTCGCCGGACGCGTGGTGGTCGTCGTCGGTGGCGGCCGGGTGGCGAAGCGGCGGGTGCCGAAGCTGCTGCAGGCGGGCGCCCTGGTCACGATCGTCTCCCCCGTCCTGCACCCCGACCTGGCCGGGTTCGCCGACACCGGACGGATCACCTGGCGCGAGCGCGTCTTCACCGCGTCCGACCTCGACGGCGCCTGGTACGTGATCGCAGCGACCGACTCCGCACGGGTCAACGCCGACGTGGCCGCCGAGGCCGAGGTGCGGCACACCTTCTGCGTCCGGGCCGACCGGGCCGAGGCCGGCTCGGCGTGGACCCCGGCCACCGGCATCGTCGAGGACGCCGTCGTGGCCGTCCTCACCGACCACGACCCCCGCCGCGCGAAGGAGTTGCGCGACCGGGTGGTCGAGGCGCTCGGCGGAGGCCCCGGGTGACGATCGGCGAGGTCATCCTGGTCGGCGGCGGGCCGGGCGACCCCGACCTGCTCACCGTCGGCGGGTTGCGCGCCCTGCAGCAGGCAGACGTGGTGCTCTACGACCACCTCGCGCCGCTGGCGAGCCTCGCCGAGGTGAAGCCGGGCGCGGTCCTGATCGACGTCGGCAAGATCCCGGGCCGCCACCAGTACACCCAGGCCGAGATCAACGACCTGCTGGTCGCGCACGCGCGTACCGGCGCCACGGTCGTCCGGTTCAAGGGCGGCGACCCGTTCGTGCTCGGCCGTGGCTCCGAGGAGTGGCTGGCCTGCGCGGAGGCCGGCATCGGGGTCCGCGTGATCCCCGGCGTCTCCGCCGCGGTGGCCGGCCCCGAACTGGCCGGCATCCCGCTCACCCACCGCGGGCTGAGCCAGGGCTTCACGGTCGTGTCCGGCCACGTCGGCCCGGACCACGCCGCGTCCAGCGTCGACTGGGACGCACTCGCCCGCTGCGGCCACACGATCGTCGTGCTGATGGGCGTGAAGCACCTCGCCGCGATCTGCGCCGGCCTGGTCGCGCGCGGGCTCGCGTCCGACACCCCTGCGGCCATCGTCGCGAAGGCGGCCTCGCCGGAGCAGTTGGTGCTGCGCGGCACGGCGGCGACCCTGCCCGGGCTCGCCGCCGACGCCGGCGTCGAGCCGCCCGCGCTCACGGTGATCGGCGCGGTGGCCGGACTCGCGCTGCCGGGGGCGTGACTCAGGTCTCCAGCGGCCCCAGCCAGGCGGACGCGACCGTGCCGTGCGCGGACTCGGGATCCGACGGGTGGAACATCCCGGCCAGCACGTCCCGGTAGAGCCGGCTCAGCTCGCTGGACGCGAAGTACGCCGACCCGCCCGAGACCAGCAGCGCGTCGTCCACGACCGACTTCGCCGTGGTCACCGCCCGGTGTTTCACCCCGGCCAGCAGTGAGAACCAGCGCGGCCCGTGGTCGGCGAGGGTGTCCACATCGCGGCACAGGGCGTCCAGCTGCGGCGGCAGCGCGTCGTAGGCCAGCGCCATGTCGGCGATCCGCCAGCGGATGTCGGGGTCCTGGGCGTACGTCCGGCCGGACTTCTTCGACCGCCTTCGGCCGACCGTCTCGACCGCCACGTCGAGCGCGCGGCGCGCGATCCCGGTGTAGACCGACGCGAGCAGCAGCTCGAACACACTGAAGATGCCGAACACGATCGGGTCGGGGTTCGGCCCCGGCTCGACCCGGCGCACCACCTTCTCGGCCGGCGCGACGACGCCGTGCAGCTCGGTCGTGCGTGACTGGGTGGCCCGCATGCCGAGGGTGTCCCAGTCGTCGCGGGTGACCACGTGCTCGCTGCGCGGCACGAACGCGTAGACGAGCTTCGGGGCGTCCGGGCTGGTGGTGTCGAGGCCGTGCAGGCCCAGCTGCGTCCACACCGGGGCCAGCGACGTGAAGATCTTGGTGCCGTTGAAGGCGTACGCGCCGCCGTCCAGCGGCAGCGCCTCGGTGTCGCTGCCGAACAGCACCAGGTCGTTGCCGGCCTCGCTGATCCCGAACGCGAACACCTCGCCGGCGACCGCCCCCTCGTGGACGAACCGCAGGCTGTCGACGCCGCGGTCGGCGAGCACCTTCGCCACGCCCGTCCAGACCAGGTGCATGTTGATCGCCAGCGCGGTCGCCGGGGCGGCGGACGCGAGCCGCTGCTGCAGGACGGACGCCTCGGCCAGGCCCAGGCCACCACCGCCCAGTTCGGCCGGGGCGAGGATGGCGAGGTAGCCGGCGGCCCTCAGGTCGGCGAGGTCGTCGTCGGGGAAGGTGTTGGCGTGGTCGTGGGTCGCCGCCCGGGCGTGCAGGCGGCCGAGCAGCTCGTCGGAGAGGACGGACGCAGAGTCGAAGGCTGTCATGCCCCGATCCTCGCACCTCGCCGGGTTGGAGGCGTGTGGACCGGGTGGGGGACGGTTCCTGACTCGGTCCACCCCAGCCTGATCCACCGGCGGCGAACGGGGGCAGGATAGTCTTCGGCGGGTTCGCGGACGGAGGTGAGCGGCGTGGCGACCAGGGACGACGTGGCCCGGCTGGCCGGCGTGTCCGCGAGCACGGTCTCGTACGCGATCAGCGGCCGCCGCAGCATCTCCGCAGAGACCCGCGAACGCGTGCTCGCCGCGATGCGCGAACTGGACTACACCCCGAACGCCTTCGCCCGCGGCCTCGCCGGCGCCCGCAAGGGCATCCTCGCGCTGAACTACCCGCTGCGCGACGAGGGCTGGTCGCCGATGGAGGTGCGCTACTTCGAGACTGCCACCCAGGCGGCCCACGAACTCGGCTTCCAGTTGCTGCTGTGGCCGAACGCGGCCGACGACGTCGCCAGCCTCACCGCCCTCGTCTCCCAGCAGCTCGTCGACGGCGTGATCGTGATGGAGGTGCAGTGGGACGACCCCCGGGTCGAGCTGTTCAAGGAGCGCGGCGTCCGGTTCGTCCTGCTGGGCCGCAACTCCGATCCGTCCGGCCTGGACTTCGTCGACACCGACTTCCGAGCCAGCGCACGCACGGCCCTGGAGTACCTCGTCGACCGCGGCCACCGCGACATCCTGTTCGTCGGCGAGGACCGGGTCGAGCAGGGCCACGGGCCGATGGTGCGCACCATCAATGAGCTGGAGGCCAGCGCGCGCCGGTTCGGGGTCTCGCTCGACCGGTTCGCCGGCCCGCGCACCTACGGCACCGGCCGGGCGGCGTATCGGCACCTCGCGACATCCGGGCGCCCGGTCACGGCCGCCATCGTGTTCAACGACCAGGCCACGGTGGGCTTCGTCAACGCCGCCCAGCTCGCGGGCGTCTCGGTGCCGGGCGATCTCTCCGTCCTCTCGATCGGCATGGGCGAGGAAGCGGCCGAGGTCGACCCGCCGGTGACCACGGTCACCCCGCCCGTCGCGGCGCTCACCGACACCGCGGTCCGGATGCTCGTCGGCGCCGTGGAGGGCCATCCGGCCACCCAGTCCGAGGTGCTGATGGACGCGCCGCTGGTCGAGCGCGGCAGCGTCCGCGACCTGACCTGACCCTTGCGCGCGGCTGCCACCCGTGCCACCATTGATCGACGCGTTTTGTCGACGCGCGTCGATCATGAGGATTGGCGACTTCTGAGGGGACGATCGATGCCGACCATCACCACCGTTCGAGCAGCGCTGCGGACAGTCGTCGCCGAGGGGTGGACGTCGCGCACCCAGTTCGAACTCGCCTCGGCACTCGGGCCGGCCCGCCTCTACGTCCCGCTCGCCGTCGATCCCGCGGACGACGAGCTGCCGCGGCGCGGGGACCGTCGCGGTGAACGCTGGCTGATGGCCTTCACCGCCCCCGATCCGCTCGCCCTGCGCACGCGGCGGCACTCCCGCCGGATCCGCTTCGCCGAGCACACCGGCGGTGAACTGCTCCGCCTGGCCTGCAAGCGGGGCTGTGGCGTGCTGCTCGAGGCGGGCACCGACCTC
>JAGQUI010000102.1 GCA_020438595.1 Propionibacteriaceae bacterium
GCCCCCCACAGTTTGCTCTCCGTCCCGGTGAACGCGGCCGTCGGCAACTGGTTCGGCGGCTCGGTGACCGTGACGTCGTGGGACACGCTGTCGGTGGCACCGTCGTTGTCGGTCACCGTCAACGTCACCGTGTAGGTGTTGGCCGCGGCATAGTCGTGGTTCGGCGTCCTGCCGGTCCCGGTGTTGCCGTCGCCGAAGTCCCACGCGTAGCTGTCGACCGTGCCGTCCGGATCAGCCGAACCGTTGGCGTCGAACGCCACCGACAGGTCGGTCACCGTGCTGGTGAACGCGGCCGTCGGCGCCTGGTTGGGCGGCGGATCCGTCGCGACCACCTGCTGGGAGGTCGTGTCCTGCCCGCCACGATCATCGGTCACCGTCAGGCTCACCGTGTAGGTTCCCGCGACACCGTAGGAGTGGGTCGTGGTCGCGCCCGTCCCGGTGTTCCCGTCGCCGAAGTCCCACTCGTAGGTGTCGATGGTGCCGTCCGGATCAGCCGAGGCGCCCGCATCCACCGAGAGGTCCAGGTACTGGATCGTCGGGGTGAAGGCCGCTGTCGGCAACTGGTTCGGCGCCAGCACGTTGACCTGCTCGGTCACCGTGTCGGAGCCGCCCCGGTCGTCGGTGACGGTGAGCGTGACCGTGTAGGTGCCGGTCGCGCCGAACAGGTGCGTCGGCTCCAGGGTGTCGGTGACACTCGGGCTGCCGTCGCCGAAGTCCCAGGCGTAGCTGGTGATCGTACCGTCGGGATCGACGGACCCGGTGCCGTCGAAGGCGACGCTCAGGTCGGTCGCGGTGTAGGTGAACATCGCCACCGGATCCTGGTTCGGGGCGGGCTGTGCCGCCTCGTAGTGGGCCAGCACGCGCGCCGCGCTCAGCTCGGTGTCGTACACCGCGACCTCGTCGATGTCACCGGCGAAGTAGTTGGAACTGGAGTTCCAGGTGACGTCGCCGCCGACCTTCCAGTACCCGGTGTAGCCCTGCGCCGCCGTCTGGGCGTTGGTGCCCACCAGTGCACCGTCCACGTACAGCTTCATGCCGTCGCCGGACTGCGTGGCCACCACCTGGTGCCAGTCGCCGTCGTTGTAGGCGTTCGGCGTGACGACCAGGTTCATCTGGCCGGTCCACACGCCGAACTCGAGCTGGCCGCTGTTGTTCATGTACACGTGGCGGTCGTAGTTGCTCGAGTTGCCGGTCTGGTTGTTGCCGAAGCCGATGATCTTGCCACCGACCGTGGTCGTCGTCCTGAACCACGCCTCGGTGCTGTACACCGTCGGGTTGGCGATCGCCTCGTCGGTGGAGACGAAGTCGTTCCCGCCGTCGAAGCCGGCCGCGGTGTTCGGGATCGGCAGCGCGCCCGGCTGGCCGAGCACGACGCCGTTGCGGTAGGTGCCCGTGCTGAGGGCCCCGCTGGAGTCGTACGCGGTCGTGCCGCTGCCCTCGGCCAGCCGCCAGTAGAGGTGCGGCTGGTCGGCGTAGACGGCAGCGCCGTAGTTGTCCAGCGGACCGGTGCCGGCGTTGATCGTCACCTGCTGCACGACGGCGCCGGTGGCCCCCTTGTTGTCGGTGACGGTGAGCGTCACGTTGTACGTCCCCGAACCCGGGAACACGTGGGACGGGGCGACCCCCGAACCGACCTGGCCGTCGCCGAAGTCCCAGCTGTAGCCGGCGACCGTGCCGTCCGGGTCGGCCGAGCCCGAGGCGTCGAACGTGGCCCGGCGCTGGTCGCTGCTCGAGGTGAACGCCGCGGTCGGCGACTGGTTGGGCGCGAACCCGGCCGCGGTGTAGTGGTTGGTCACCTGCGCCTGGGTCAGCTCGACCGAGTAGACCGCCACCTCGTCGATGGTGCCGTTGAGGTAGGCGTCGGAGCCCCAGGTGGTGTCGCCGCCGACCTTCCAGTAGCCGGTGTAGTTCTGCGCGGCCGCCTGCGGGTTGGTGCCGACCAGCACACCGTCGAGGTACAGCTTCATCCCGTCGTCGGCCTGCGTGGCCACCACGTGGTGCCAGGCTCCGTCGTTGTAGGCGGTGGCGCTGGTGATGGTGTTCGTCTGCCCGGTCCAGACGCCGAACACCACCTTGCCGTCCGGCTGCAGGTAGATGTGCCGGTCGTAGCTGCTGGAGGTGCCGGTGTTGCTGTTGCCGAAGCCCATGATCTTTCCGCCGGTGGCGTCGGTGGTCTTGAACCACGCCTCCTCGGAGTAGATCGTCGGGTTCGAGAACTGGGCGTTCGAGGTGACGAAGTCGTTACCCCCGTCGAAGGACGCAGCCGTGTTGTCGGTCAGCACGCCGGCCACACCCTGGGTCGGGCCGTTGACGTAGGTGCCCGCGTTCAGGGAACGGCCGGAGTCGGCCGCCGTCGTCCCGGTCGTCTCGGCGAGGCGCCAGTACAGGTCGGGATCATCGGCGTAGACCATCGCCCCGTAGGCGTCGGCGGGTGCCGGCGGGATGGTCGCGGTGCGACCCGAGGCGGAGTACAGGTCGAGCACGTCGGTCTGGCTGAGCGCGGTCGGGTAGATCGCCACCTCGTCCACGGAGCCGACGTAGTTGGTGCTGCTCGGCCGGTTGGGCCATCCATTGAGGTTGTCGCCCTGGACTCTCCAGTAGCCGAGGTAGTCCTCGCCCACGGTGACGTCGGTGCGCCTTCCGACGCGGACGCCGTCGATGTAGAGCACCATGCCGGCCGAGCTCAGCGTGGCGGTGAGCATGTGCCACTGGCCGTCGTTGTACGACTGGCCGCTGGTGACGGTGCGATTGCTGCCGTCGGGCGCCCGCACGCCGAAGTTGATCCGCCCGGCATTATCCATGTAGAGGTGCCGGTCCCGGTGCCCCGAGTTGCCGGTCTGGATGTCGCTGAACCCCAGGATCCGGCCGCCATTGGTGGTCGTGGTCTGGATCCACGCCTGAATGCTGAAGGTGTCCGGCGCCATCTCGGTGCCGTTGGAGTAGATCCGCCCCCAGGCCTGGTTTGGTTCGATGCTGCCCACGAGCACCGCGGTGTCGCCCGTGATCGCTCCGGGCTGACCCGCGAGGACGTCGGTGTCCCCGGTGCCGTCGGTGACACCGGCGTGGGCGACGTCGTTGAACGCGGCGTGGTCACGGACCGTTGCCGCGGACGTCTCGTTCAGCGGCCAGTAGATCCGCGCGCCCTTGTTCCGCACGGCCTCGCCGTAGCTGGTCAGCGCGTCCACCGACGCAGGCATCGTGATCGAGGTCGAGGCGCCGTACACGGTGTTGCCGTCGCCGTCGGCCACCACGATCTGGTACCGGTAGGTGGCGCCGGGTGTCAGCCCGGTGTCCTCGTAGCCGGCCGAGGGCAGGTTCCACCAGTTCGAGTTCAGCGTGGTGGTGAAGACGGGCTGGTTGAACGAACCGTTGCGGACCAGCCGGTAGCTGAGCGAGAAGTCGTCCCGGTCGTAGGCGGACGGCCAGGTCACCCGCACCGAGGTGGGCGACGTGGCGAGCAACGTCGGCGCCGCCGAACTGACCGCGAACCGCGGGCCCTCGGAGTGCGGCGCGATCGTCGCCTTCGCGAACCGGACCAGACCCTGCTGGGCGACCCCGTTCACGCGCGGGAACTCGCCGCCGACCACGAGGTAGTCGTCGTTGCCGGTGATGTTCCAGCCGGCCTGGTACTGACCGGTGAAGCTGCCGATGGCGAAGTCGGGCAGCCAGTTGACCATGCTCGGCCCCTCGGCCTCGCCATGCCAGTTGTGGTAACCCCAGACGTCATTCAGGATCTCGCCGGTCTGGGTGTCGCTCCACGCCTGGGCATGCTGGAACTTCCACTGCGAGTACTGGGGATGCCCTCCGCCCATGTTGCCGCAGTAGTGCGCGTGGCCGACCACGTAGACGACACCGCCGGTCATGTACGAGGAGTAGACATCGCCATGGCAGTCGGTCACCCACTCGACCGCCCCCGTGTCGGCGCGGGCCTTGAACGTGCCCTCGAGGTTGCCGCCGGGGCCGAAGTGCCAGGTGGTGCCGTAGAGGTAGTCGCCCTGTACCCGCAGGCTGCCGACCGCAGCGTCGGGCCCGGCGTTACGGACGGTGTCGGTGGCCTGCCACGCCGGGTCCATGGCTCCGCTCGAGGCATTGATCTTGGCCATGCCGTAGGCCGGCTGACCACCCATGTTCTCGAACATGCCGGACGCGAACACGCTACCGCCGTCCGTGCTCAGGGCCAGCCCCCACACGGCGGCGTCCGCATCCGGGTTCCAGGGCAGGATCGCGCCGGTGGCCGCGGAGAACGCGGCCAGGTTGTTGCGCAGCGTGCTGCCCGCACCGAGGAAGCCGCCGCCGACGTAGACGGTGTCGTTGGTGGCGATCACGGCGCGGGCCAGGGAGTTCGGCCCGGACGGGTTGAAGCTGGTGATCAGCGCGCCGGTCGCCGTGCTGTAGGCCGCGAGGCGTCGGCGCGCCACCCCGTTGGCCGAGGTGAAGTCACCGGCCACGTAGATCCGGCTGCCGTCGGGAGATGCGGCGACGGAGAGCACCTGGCCGTTGAGGTTCGGAGCGAAGGAGGTGATCAACTCGCCGGTCCTGATGTCGTAGGCCAGCAGGTTGTTGCGAGCGGTCTGGTTCGTGCCGGCCGCGGCCCCGGCGGGACGGGCGTAGGTGAATCGGCCACCCGCGTACACCGTGTTGCCGACCACGACCTGGGACCAGACCACACCATCGATCTGCACGGTCGGCAGGCGATCCGCCGTGATCGAACCCGACGTTCGCGCCAGCAGCGGCGGTGGCGCGGCCTGGGCCGGAGCGGTCCCGGTCACCCAGAAGCTGGTCGCTGTCAGGCAGAGCAGGACAGCGAGTACCAGTCCTGAACGCGCCGTGCGGAAAGACTTGAGCATTGCCAGAACCCCCCGGTCCGGACCGGCTCCCTCGTGCCGGTCACATGGTGTTCGGAGAGTGCAGGCGGCAGCAGTGCGTCCTGCGTGCGGGCACGATCAGAAGCCGACCCTGAACCGGGCCTTCGGATCGATTCCCCCAACAACGCTGTCATAGTCCCCCCCGAACTACAGCGTTGCCAAACTAACCCGAATCGGTCACCAGATTCAATGGGTCTGGGACGGGTACCCGCAGGATTACCCCTGCAGGCGAGCCACCTGGCGGTACCACTTGACCAGGACCAGGAGCGTGTATCCCGCCATTGCGAGCGCCAGCAGCAGGTAGATCCAGCGAAAGACCGGGTCGATCCCCCAGAACACGAAGACCAGGCAGAGCAGCCCGTAGTCCGTGGGAAGCTTCAGGATCGACATCAACTGCGATGCGCTCCCGGGGGTTGCCGGGAGCCCCTGCCGGGCGATGTGGACCCGGGTCAGGAGTTCGGTGAGCAGCATCCCGAAGAAGTGGATGACGTAGAAGACCATGAACACCAGCGGCACCGCGAGCCAGATCGGCTCGACCCCCGCACGGTAGAACGCGACCAGGACGGCCACGTGCAGGGTGGCGATCTTCCCGGAGTCGATCACGTGGTCGAGCCACTCCCCGGCGAGGCTGCCGCCACCGCGCAGACGCGCCAGCTGGCCGTCCGCGCTGTCGAGGGCGTAGCCGAGCACCAGCAGTGCGGCGACCAGGATGCCGGTCCACACGGCGATCGGTGCGAGGGCCACCACGACGATGCCCGAATAGGTGAACACGGCGCTCACACCGGTGACCTGGTTGGGGGTCATGTTCAGCCGGTAGGCGCCGGCCGCGAGCAGCCGGCCCAGCGGGCGGTTGATGAACAGCGAGTACAGGGGCGCGCCCTTGGCCGACTTCTGGGCACTGCGTAGTTGCGCGACCGCCTCGCGGTAGGTGCCAGGGCCCTGCGTATCCGTCACGTTCTCCCCCTCGACCGCAGCCTAACCGATCGCCGAAGCCGTCCGATCGCGGTCTTCCGCCCGGCGAACTTGGCGCAATTGGCTAGCATTGGGCTGCGTTCCTCGACGAACGCGTCTCCGGGGGGATTCGCACCAGGGTTCCGGTACGGGCACTGGCGGGTGGGAGAAGAAGTGAAGCATGGGTGATGTCGACGACCTGGACGTCGAGTCGGAGGCTGACGTCCTCCCGCTCGGTCTGGCCGGGAAGGTGCTCCTGGAGCACTGGCTGCTGCTGCTGCTCAGCATCATGTTGGGTGCCGGGGCGGGGGTTCTGCTCGCCATGAACGTCCCGCCGACCTACACGGCGACAGCGACGCAGTTGGTCAAGGGGATCCCGGGGACGGGGATCGCCGCGAACTATGAGGCAGCCCAGTTCGCGGTCAGCCGGGCCCGTTCCTACCCGTCCTTCATCTACAGCCAGGAAGTCCTCGACGGCGTCGCCCGGGACATGGGCACCGACGACATCACGTCGATTCGCGAGGCGATCTCGGCCACCAACCCCACCGATACCCCGCTGGTGCAGATCACGGCCACCGGCCGAACCGCCGAAGAGGCTCGGGACAAGGCGAACTCTGCAGCACGGCACATGGCGACGTTCATCACCGACATCGAGACCGTCGCCGGCAGGAGCCCGATCTCGGTCGAGACTGCCGTGCAGGCGCTGCTGCCTCAGCAGCCCTCGAACCCACGTCCGCTCCTCTACGCGGCGATTGGCTCCTCGATCGGTCTGATGATCGCGCTGATCATCGCCTTCGCCAGGCACTTCGCACGCCAGCGGTCACGGCCGGAGAGGGAGCCGAGGCGCAAGTTCGGCTGGCGACGGCTGAAGCGGTCGCGCCCGACCCACGCAGCGGTCAGCCCGACCGAACCGGTCGTGGAGGCTGCCCCGTCATCCACCACGGCCCGGTCGAATCCGCGTCCGATCAGTCGGACGAAGCCGACCCACAAACGGGGTCGACGTCGCCGCAACCAGATGGCGTCGCGTCGGGTCCGTCGACGCGTGTGACCGGACCGGGGGGCTCCCCGATGCCAAGCAGAAGGTCGTCGCTCGGACCGCCGTACCTGGTACTGCTGATCGTGGTCGCCTCGGTGATCCCCTGGCAGTCGGGCAGCTACTTCGCGGGCTCCTTCGATGGCATCGCGGTGGCCAAGGCCGGCCTGGCGCTGGTCGGCCTCGCCGGCGCGTTCGTCCTGGCCGGCTCGACGCGCACACCGCAGTCCGTACCGGTGGCGCCGATCGTGTTCGCCGCCGCCTACCTGGTGGCCACCCTGCTCGGCGGGTTGACCGCCGGCGACTTCCAGGCCTCGCTTGTGATCGCCGTTCGGGTGGCCATTCAGCTGGCCACGGTCGCCCTGCTCGCCTATCGCTACCCGGCCTCAGCGCTACTGCCCAGCCTGGTCGCCGCCCTCGGGACCGTCGGCGGGCTGGCCGCCGTCACAGGGCTGAGCAGTCTCGCCAGTGGGCGCCTCTGGGGCGGGTTCCCGCCCATGCACCCCAACGAACTCGCGTTCGAGAGCGCGGTGGTGCTCTCGTGGGTGGTGGCGAAGATGACCCAGGCCCGGGACACCCTCGGCCACCTCGTTGCCGGCACGGTCGCCCTCGGCGTCCTGCTCTCGACCGGATCCCGCACATCGCTTCTCGTGATGGCGCCGACCATCGCTGTCCTGATCGTGACCGCTCGCGCGATCCGGGTCCGGACGGGCCTGCTGGTCGGCATGCTCATCCCCCTGATGGTCTGGGCGGCCCTCGGCACCGACGCCATCGCGCAGTTCATCGACCGTGGCGAGGACACCAGCCAGCTCTCCACCCTCAGCAACCGTACGATCGCCTGGCACGCCGCGCTGGCCCCGAAGGACACCATCTGGGAGGTGTTGTTCGGCAGCGGGCTCGCCACCAAGCAGATCGCCGTCGCGGGGCAGTGGTGGGCCTACCAGATCCTCGACAGCAGCTGGGTCTCCGTTCTCGTCCAGGGCGGGCTGGTCGGGCTGGCGATCTGCGCGCTGTGGATGGCCCACGCCACCCTCCGCGTGATCCAGACCTCGCCGCGCGACCTGATGGGGTGGCAGGTCGCCATGCTGCTGTTGCTCACCCTGCGGGGAGCCCTTGAGAGCGGCCTGTTCGACGCGACGACTGCCTTTCTGGTGCTGGCCTGCGTCACGCTGTCCAACGGCACCCGGATCCGCCGTTGGAATCTGAGAAGGCCGACGCGCAGGTTCTCAGGTACTCGGGCACACTCCGGCGGGACCCCCCGCGGAGATCTCTCGAAAATAACCTGAGAGAAACCTGAGCACTTCGGTGTATACTCTCATCTATGCCCCCCGAGCTGAAGATCTTTGGTGCCCTCATCGGGCTCGTCGCCAGTGGCGCCATCGCGCTACAAACGGCCACGCCCGCCCAGGCCGCGACCGGACGCGCCTCCGACTCCGCCGGATCGGCCACGGTCGGAACCGCCGCCTACAGCGCGCCGTCCAACGCCATCTACGTCTCCAAGTCGGGCTCCGATTCGAACCCAGGGAGCCTCGCAGCCCCGGTCGGAACCCTCACGAAGGCACTCACCCTGGCCGGTGA
>JAGQUI010000103.1 GCA_020438595.1 Propionibacteriaceae bacterium
CCTGCAGGCGCAGATCGAGCGCCTCGGCGTGGGCGACCGGGTGAAGCTGATGGGCTACACCCGCGACCCCGCCGCCGCCTACCAGCGCGCCGGGATGTCGCTGCTGACCAGCCGCTTCGAGGGTGCGCCGCTGACCCTGCAGGAGAGCCTGATGCACGGCTGCCCGGTGATCAGCTACGACCTGCGCTACGGTCCGGCCGACATCCTCACCGACGGCGAGAACGGCTGCCTGGTGAAGTACGGCGACGTGAAGGCGATGGCCGCGAAGATCGTCGAGGTGATGCAGGATCCCGCGCTGCACCAGCGGCTGGTGGACGCCTCGGCGCTGTCCGCGGAGGACTTCACCGAGCCGGTCTTCCTGCGTCGGTGGTCGACGCTGTTCCACGAGCTCGCCGACGCCGGCTGGGACGGGCCGGACGCCCCGAGCCGGGAGACGTCCTGATGGCCGACGCGGTCGCGCCCCCGGACGTGCGCGCCACACCCCTGTGGCAGCAGGTCGCCCTGGGTGCCCTCATCTTCGCCGTGGGCCTGGCGAGTGCGCTGCGCGGCCTCTTCACCGATGTCCGCAAGTGGGGCGTGCCGAACATCTACCTCAACTACAGCCAGGGCCTGGTCCGCCGCGGCCTGGTCGGAGAAGTGATCCGGCTCCTCGGGCTCCCCGAGAGCCGTGCCCTCTTCGCCGCGATCTGCTGGGCGGCCGGCCTGCTCACGCTCGCTCTGCTCGCGTTCCTTGCCGTACGGGCGACGCACCTGCACCCGGCGACGACCATGCTGCTGATCGCGTCGCAGCTCCTGCCGACGCTGGCCTTCAACACGGGCTACCTCGACCCGTTCATCTGCGTGCTGGTGATCCTCACCTACTACTTCCTCGCCCGGGACTGGATGATCCCCGCGGCCGTCGCCGCCGTGGTCGCACCGTTCGTCCACGAACAGTTCATCTTCTACCTGCTCCCGGTCCTGGTCCTGCTCGTGGTGCGGCTGGTCAGGCGCCAGCGGTGGCTCCCCCACCTCGTGGTCGCCGCGGCCGCGGTGGTCGGGACCCTCGTGATCATCGTCTTCGACAACAAGCAGGCGGGCGCCGCGCTGATGCAGGCCTCACCGATGCGGCCCGAAGTGATCCACGCCATGATCCGCGACCAGCTCGGCCAGACGCTGGGCTCCAGCCTCCAGTTCATGGCCAACTTCTACTCGACCACCTGGAAGTACTCGCTGGTGGTCGTGGTGTTCATGATCGCGCCCGCGGTGCTCATGCTGGTGTTCAACCGGAAGCTCGTGCGCGAGGCACCCTGGCTCATCGCCGCCGCAGTCGGGCCGCTCGCGCTCCTCGCCGTGGCGTGGGACCTCTCCCGGTTCGCCGTCATGGCCGTGTTCGCCTGCTTCGTGGTGCTGGCCGTCGCCGACAGCCCGCTGATCCACGGGGCCGCGCCGGCCGAGCAGGCACCGGCCGGGAACTCGGTGCTGGTCGGGGCGCTACTCAGCCTGGGCTACCTGTCGCTGCCGTTCTTCTACTCCTACCCGCAGTACGGCTACGTCGTGAACACCTGGGCGGACTGGTTCGGAGCGTTCCTGGATCGTCCACAGAAGTGGCCGTATCGCCCCTGACCTCCCGGATTGCCCGGCCGGTCAGGAGTCCGCGTTGTGCCGGCTGCGGTACCACCACGCGCCGCCGGCCGCGGCGAGCACGGCCACGACACCGGCCCCGATGGCCCAGCCGACCAGCCCGGAACCGCCGTCGGCCGCCGGGACCGGCGACGCGGTCACCGACGGCGTCGGGGTCGCACTGGGTGTGGGCGTCGGAGTCGCACTGGGCGTGACGGACGGGGTCTCGGTGGGGGTCGCCGACGGGTCGGCCGCCGCGGTCGTCGCGTTGGGATCGGGGTTCTTCATCACGTCCGGCTCCTTGTCGGAGCCCTTCCACGTGGTGTCGCCGTCCGAGGTCCAGTTGCCCTTGCCGTAGGCGAACTGGAAGGTTCCGCCGAGCGGTTCGCCGTCGGCCCTGGAGACCCGGTAGTGCACGGTGTAGGTGTCCTTGGGCAGGTCCTCCCGCAGCTGCACCCGCACGTTGGTCCACTCCACCGCCAATTCGCCGGTGGTAACGTTCTCGCCGGCGCTGTTCAGCACCAGCATCTTCGCCGTGCTCGGGTCGAGCGCGAAGTCGAACGCCATGGTCACCCAGCCAGGCGCGCGCTTCAACTCCGCGTGCTGTGCCGGATCGCTGGCAAATTCATTGGCGGCGGTCGCGGTCGCGGCCGGCCCCGCCGCGAGAAGCGCCAGAGCGAGCAGGGCGGTGACCAGCCCGCCGATCCGCCTCATCACGCTCCACCCTCCATGCCTGTACCTTCCTCCGTTCGGGTCCCCGTCACAGATTCCTCAATGCAAGATTTCACAGTTTCTTCAGCTATCGTATGTCGGACAGTAACCAGGAACGCCTGCGGGAACCGTGCGCTCACGTCCTGAGCGCAGGGACCACAGGATTGGAGGTCTCCCGTGCCCGACCCTACCCGTCGGACCCACACCGCACGAACCAGGAGTGTGGTCGCGCTGCTCGCGATCGGGCTGCTGATGAGTATCGGCGTCCCGAGCGCCCAGGCCATCTCCTTCGAAACCGACGGCAGCGGTACGGTCGAATACCCGGCGGACGCCAGCTCCGCGGACATCCAGCCCAGCAATCCCACGTCGTGCCCCACCCTGACGTCGACCCCGGATTACTTCGAGGTCTGGCTGAACACCGACGACTCCGAGGAGCGCGGCTGGTGGGATCCCAAGAACAACGAGCCGTGGAGCTTCGCCTCCCGCACCGCCCAGCTGATCTGCGGCGCGGCGCAGGGCGCAACCATCCGGATCGGAATGTTCTTCATCAGGGCCATCGGTACGGCGTCGCGTCCCGAGTCTGACGTCGAGACGATCTACGACGCGCTGCAGTGGGTGCACGAGCACCGCGGCGTCGACATCGAGATCGTGCTGGACGACAGCACGCTGGCCGGCGTCAACCGGACCCAGGCCAACCAGCGCTTCGAGAGCATCGGCGACGTCGGTTACTGCTACAACGGCTGCCTGAACACGAACAAGCGCAGCCGGTTCCCCTCGGCGATCGAGCACGAGAAGTACCTCGCCATCTCCGACACCACCTGGGACACCGCCTCCGGTGACCACCCGCTGGTGTTCTCCAGCTCCGGCAACTGGGCGCGCAGCCAGATCCGCAACTACTGGCAGGAAGCGACCCTCGTCTACGACGACCAGAAGCTGTACGACGAGTTCGAGGCCCGGCACGCCGCCCTGATGTCCTGCACGAAGGGCGAGGGTGACTGCAAGTCCGGCTCGAAGGCGATCACGGCACTGAACCTGAAGAAGGACCGCAAGATCTGGATCGACCGGTTCTACCGTCGCTCGACCGATTCCGGCCGCGGCACCTTCGTGGCGTTCGCGCCGCAGGCCTCCGACGCCCCGGACTACTACGTGTCCCAGTTCGACGGTCTCGACTGCAAGGTCGACACGAAGGTCCGGATCGCGATGTTCAAGCTCACCGACACCAAGGCCGAACGGATGGCGGACAGCCTGTCCCGGCTGAAGAAGCAGGGCTGCAACGTGGAGATGCTGATCTCGCAGTCCTACGCCGCCAACGAGGTCTCGGCCAAGGTGAAGAAGAAGCTCAAGAACGCGAACATCCCCTTCTACTGCTCGGCGATCCCGATGCACACCAAGATGATCCTGATCGGCCCCATGACCGGCAACGAGGGACGGGTGCTCGTCGGTACCGCGAACATGTCGACCTCGGGGCTGCGCTACAGCGATGAGCACGTGCTGACCCTCGACACCAGATTGGCCACCGGCGCGTACCAGGAATCGATGCGACGCGCGTACGGCGAGTACCTCGCCGGCTGGGACGCCCTGGCCCAGGGGAGGAACAAGTGCTGAACCGCACCACCGATCGGCCGAAGGGCCGCGCCGTGAAGGCGATCCTGCTCGCGCTCGCGCTCGTGGCGGGTTCCGTCCTGCTGGTCACGACCGACGCGCTCGCCGCCTACCAGTTCAAGACGCCGACGAAGCTGACCACCACCATCGTGGGCAGCACGCAGATCGAGATGGAATGGCTGCACGTCAGCGGCGCGCCCGCGTACGTGATCGTCGCGTCGTCGTCGAGCGACTCCACGAAGACCTTCCGCAGCGGCAACAACACCATCGCGATGACGGGGCTGAAGCGGGGCACCACCTACTCGGTGAAGGTCGCCGTGGCCTCCTCGACGCTGTCGAGCGCCAGCCGGATCAGCGCGTACTCGACGAGCCTGAAGGTGAAGACCGCCAACAACGCTCTGAACGCACCCAGTGACCTGGCCGTGACCACGGCGACGAGCAGCACGGCCAAGCTGACCTGGACGGCCCCGGCCAACGTCGCGGCCACCGACATCTACTCGGTGACCTACGCGCTCGACTCGGGCCTGAAGAAGTCGCCGAAGACCCAGAAGACGACCAACAACACGCCGTCGATCACGCTGACCGACATGGCCGCGGACACCAACTTCTACGTCCGGGTCAAGGTCATCGACAAGGACAGCGGCAGCACCCGTAGCGACACCTCCGACTTCGGCCTGATCAAGACCCGGGCGGAGACCGGCAAGATCACCGGGACGATCGCGGGTCCGAGCGCGTCCGACGTGGTGGTGACCGCGTACGACAAGTCCAGCGACGTGGTCGGCCAGAGCGACCTCAAGTCGAACGGCACGTTCACGCTCACCGTGCGTCCGGGCACCTACCGGGTGCTGGCCACGTACGTCGGCCAGGACGGCTACACCTCGCTGTGGGCCCAGGCCGGTTCGTCGGGCGCTGCGCTGATGTCGGACGGCACGCAGTACGCGGTGACCCTCGGCGGCACGACCGCGCTGCCGACGATCACCCTCGCCAAGGGCGCCACGGCAGCGGGCGTGGTGAAGGGAGTCGGCGAGGGCCTGCTCGGCAACGTCGACGTGACCGCGATGCTGTCCGGAGAGGTCGCGGCGCGGGCGGTCTCCTCCACCGACTCCAAGACCGAGGGCGAGTACAGCCTGGAGGGCCTGGCCCCCGGCACCTACACGATCCGGTTCAAGTACCGCGGGATCAACACCAGCGGCGTGGGCTTCAAGACGGCCACGGAGTCGGTGACGATCTCCGGGTCGGGCACGAAGACCGTCGACACCCCCACCCTCGCGCTGGACTCCTGGGCGAAGATCATCCGGTCCAAGATCAAGGGCACCAAGTCCGTCGGCCACACCCTGAAGCGGTACAACCTTGCCTGGGTGGCGAGCTTCTACCCGAAGGAGCGCGCGACCACCTGGCGGTACCAGTGGCTGCGCAACGGCAGCGCGATCTCCGGCGCGAACGCGTACAAGTACAAGCTGACCTCGGCCGATCGCGGCAAGAAGATCTCGCTGCGGATCACCTACTACCACATCGGGTTCCCGACGGGTTCGACCACCTCGAAGGCCTACACCGTGCGCTGAGGTCCCGACCGTCACGACAGTGGGGGGTGGAGCCGTCCGGCTCCACCCCCCCACTGTCGTCGGCGTTGCTGCGGGTCAGGCGCTGTGGGCGTCCTCGTAGGCGGTGACGACCTCGTCGGTCTCGCCGTCCATGATCACCACGCCCTCCTCCAGCCAGATGGTGCGCGAGCAGGTGTCGCGGATCGAGCCCATCGAGTGCGAGACCAGGAAGACCGTGCCGGCATTGTCGCGGATCTCCCGGATCCGGTCCTCGCTGCGCTTGCGGAAGCGCTTGTCGCCGACGGAGAGGGCCTCGTCCACGATCAGGATCTCGTGCTGCTTCACGGTGGCGATCGCGAACTTGAGCCGGGCCTGCATGCCGGAGGAGTAGGTGCGCATCGGCAGGTCGATGAACTTGCGCAGCCCGGAGAACTCGATGATCTCGTCGCGCAGGTCGTCCACCTCGTCGGGGCTCAGGCCCAGCGCCAGCCCGCCGAGCATGATGTTGCGCTCCCCGGACAGGTCCGGGATCAGCGCGGCACCCACGCCCAGCAGGTTCGGACGGCTGCTGGCGTACACCGCGCCCGAGGCCGGCGGGGTGAGCCCGGTCATCGTCCGCATCAGGGTGGACTTGCCCGAACCGTTCGGGCCGATCACGCCGATCGACTCGTTCTCGTAGGCGACGAAGGACACGCCCTTCAGCGCGTGCACGATGCGCACGTTGCGCCCGGACGCGATCCGCCGCTGCTTCTGCCGCCGGATCGCCTTGCCGGAGGAGAACACCCGGTACTTCACGTGCACGTCGTCCACCACGACGACCGGCCTGCGCCCCTCAGTCACGGCCGTACCTCTCCTCGGCGACCCAGAAGAACAGCAGCCCCGTGACGAACAGCAGCACCGACCACGCCGAGAAGTACACCCAGTACATCGGGTCGTAGTCGTGGCCGCCGAGCAGGCACGCGCGCGCCATCTGCAGCACCTGGTAGATCGGGACGAAGTCGTAGAGCGCGATCACCTTCGGGTACTTCTCGAAGATCTTGGACACGTCGAACAGCACGCCCGAGGTGTAGAACAGCAGCCGGGTGATGAACGGCAGGATCTGGGTCAGGTCGCGCACGTGCACGGTGAGGCGTGCGGTGAACAGCGCGACCCCGGTGTTGAACAGCGTGTACAGCGCGAGCAGCGGGATCATCAGCAGCCAGCTCCACGTCGGCCAGTGCCCGAGGAAGGGCAGCACCACGGCCAGCAGGGCCAGCGAGGGCAGCAGGGACAGAAACTCCTGCAGCACCTCGGCGACCGGCAGGGTGATCCGCGGGAAGGCCAGGGACTGCACCAGCGCCTGGTTGCCGGTGATCGACTTCGCGCCCTTGGTCATGCTCTTGGAGAAGAACTGGAACAGGAACACGCCGATCACCACGTGCGCGGCGTACTCGATGGGGTCGCCGCCGCGCTGCAGGAAGTAGAAGATCACGCCGTAGATGAGGGCGTTCAGCGCGGGCTGGAGCACCAGCCAGAGGATGCCGAGCCGGTTTCCCTCCAGGTCGGCCCGCTGCCGGTACCGCGCCATGGCGAGCACGAAGTCCCGGCGTCCCCACGCCTCCTGGAGGTACTTCCAGAACGGCGGACGCGCGCCGACCCGGTGCAGGCCGGTCTCGGCGGCCATATCGGCCAGACTCACGCTTCAGCTTCCCATCGACGATCGGCCGGGCTGGCCACTGGACGCGAGGATTCTACCGGAACCGGGACGCGGCCCCGGACACCTCCGGCGGTCAGCCACGCGCGCGATGAGCCAGGTAGTAGCGCACCAGCGCCTGGGTCGAGGGATCCTGCGCGGCCAGCGCCTCGGCGTCGCCCGCGACGGCCGGGGCGATCTGCAGCGCAAGCTGCTTGCCCAGCTCCACGCCCCACTGGTCGAAGCTGTTGATGCCCCAGACCACGCCCTGGGTGAACGTGATGTGCTCGTACAGGGCGATCAGCTGGCCCACCACGGACGGGGTCAGCGCGGGCGCCATGATCGAGGTGGTCGGCCGGTTGCCCGGGAACACCCGCGCCGGCACGATCTCCTCCTTCGTCCCCTCGGCGCGCACCTCGTCCGCGGTCTTGCCGAACGCGAGCGCCTTGGTCTGGGCGAAGAAGTTGGACAGGAACAGCTCGTGCACGTCCGCGTCCCCGTCCTGGATCGGGTGGGCGGGGGTGGCGACCGCGATGAAGTCGGCCGGGATCAGCTGGGTGCCCTGGTGGATCAGCTGGTAGAAGGCGTGCTGGCCGTTGGTGCCCGGCTCGCCCCAGAAGATCTCGCCGGTCTCGGTGACGACCTCCGAGCCGTCCAGCCGGACGCCCTTGCCGTTGGACTCCATGGTGAGCTGCTGCAGGTACGCGGCGAACCGGTGCAGGTACTGCGCGTACGGCAGGACGGCGTGGCTGCCCGCCTTGAGGAAGTTCACGTACCAGACGTTGAGCAGCCCCATCAGCGCCGGCACGTTGCGCTCCCACGGCTGGGTCGCGAAGTGCTCGTCGACGGCGTGGAAGCCGGCGAGGAAGTCGGCGAAGTCGTCCGGGCCGAGCGCGACCGCGAGCGCGGTGCCGACCGCGGAGTCGACGGAGTAGCGTCCGCCGACCCAGTCCCAGAAGCCGAAGGCGTTGGCGGGGTCGATGCCGAAGGCGGCCACCCGGTCGAGCGCGGTGGAGACCGCGACGAAGTGCTTGCTGATCGCGTCGTTGGCCTGGGCCTCGGAGTCGTCGATCACCCCGTCGGCGCGCAGCGTCGCCAACAGCCAGTCGCGGGCCATCCTGGCGTTGGTCAGCGTCTCCAGTGTCGTGAACGTCTTCGACGCCACGATGAACAAGGTGGTGGCCGGGTCGAGGTCGGCGGTCTTCTCCGCGACGTCGGTCGGGTCGATGTTGGACACGAAGCGGCATTCCA
>JAGQUI010000104.1 GCA_020438595.1 Propionibacteriaceae bacterium
CACCACCCGCGCCGGGCTCCTGCCCGGTCCGCTGCGGGACCGCTTCGGCTTCACCGCCCAGCTCGACTTCTACGTCGCCGACGACCTGGAGAAGATCCTGCGCCGCTCCGCCGCCCTGCTGGGCATCGAGCTGGACCCGGCCGCGGGCGTCGAGATCGCCTCCCGGTCCAGGGGTACCCCCCGGATCGCGAACCGGCTGCTGCGCCGCGTGCGCGACTACGCCCAGGTGAAGGCGGACGGACGGCTGACCCGGCCGGTGGCGTCCGCGGCGCTCGAACTGTACGAGGTGGACCCGCTCGGGCTCGACCGGCTCGACCGGGCCGTGCTCGACGCGCTGTGCCGCGGTTTCGGTGGCGGGCCGGTCGGACTCACCACGCTGGCGCTGGCGGTCGCGGAGGAGGCCGAGACCGTCGAGGAGGTGGCGGAGCCGTTCCTGGTCCGGGAGGGATTCCTGATGCGCACCCCGCGCGGACGGGTGGCGACCCGGCGGGCGTGGCAGCACCTCGGCCTCACCCCGCCGGCGAGCCTCGGCGCGCCGCCGGACGCCCCGGACCTGTTCAGCGGCGCATAAGGTTGTGCCCGTGGCCCGGGCTTCGCGGCAAAGCGGCCGCCGGGCGAGTCGCCGAATGGGTATTCCCAGCCAGCGGCGCTAGGCTACGTCCCCGGCGGCAACGCCGCCCCTGAACTAGTGAACGTGAGGATTCCCCGATGGGTGACGGCAACATCTGGTCGACCGTGCTGCTCTTCGCGCTGGCCGGCGGCGTGCTGTACTTCCTGATGATCCGGCCGCAGCAGAAGCGGCAGAAGGACCAGCAGAACCTGATGAGCTCGCTGGAGCCCGGGTCCCGGGTGATGCTGATCTCCGGCATCATCGGCACCATCAAGTACCTGGGCGAGAAGCAGGCCGTGGTCGAGATCTCGCCCGGCGTGGAGATGACCGTCGACAAGCGCGCGATCAGCACCCAGCCGGTGGTCGACGAGTTCGAGTACGCGGACGAGGACGACGCCGACGAGGCGGCTGACGCCACCGAACCCGCGGTGGAGGTCGAGCCGGGCGCCGAGACGCCGGTGGACGACGCCGAGCCGGTCGCGGAGGCGCCGGTGGACGACGCCGAGCCGGTCGCGGCGGCCGACGACGCGCCCGAGGCGACCTGGGACAACCCCGACAGCACCAAGAACTGACCCTCCGACGTAGGCGAGAAGTGGCAACCACAAGCAGGAAACACACCCATCCGCTGCGGACGCTGGTGATCCTTGCCCTCGTGATCGCAGGGCTGTTCACGATCATGGCGCTGAACAACGTCTGGACCCCGAAGCTGGGCCTGGACCTGCGCGGCGGCAGCACGATCACCCTCACCGCGTCCAACGTGTCCGGGGAGGGCAGCGTCGACCCGGCGAGCCTCGAACTGGCCCGCACGATCATCCAGCAGCGCATCGACGGCTACGGAGTCGGCGAGAGCGAGGTGACCACGTCCGGCGACCGGCAGATCGTCGTCTCGGTGCCGAACGTGCAGAAGGACGACCTGGTCCGGCTGGTCGGCACCACCGCCCAGCTGTACTTCCGGCAGGTGTTCAAGGAGGAGGCGTCCTCGGGGTCCGTGACGACCGAGCCGACCGCAACCGCGTCCGCCGCGCCGCAGGAGAGCGCCAGCGCGGAGCCCACCGCCACCGCGTCCAGCACCGGCAACAAGCGCCCCCTGCCGGCCCTGCCGACCCCGCAGCCGAGCCCGCGGCCCACGGTCGCGGCCACCCCGGCACCCTCGCTGGACGAGATGCTCGCCTACACCCCCAGCGACCGCGACCTCAGCGAGTTCGACGCGTTCGAGTGCGGCCAGGCCAGCCCGACGCCGGACGTCGTCGACCAGCCGCTGATCACCTGCGACCAGACGAACTCCTACAAGTACCTGCTCGGCCCGGCGCTGATCAGCGGCCAGCACGTGACCCGGGCCCAGGCCGCGATCCCGCAGAACTCGGTGGCCTACGTGGTCACGCTGCAGTTCGACACCGAGGGTGGCGCGGACTTCGCCACGGTCACCGGTCACCTCGCCGAGCAGACCAGCCCCGAGAACCAGTTCGGCATCGTGCTGGACGGCACCGTGATCTCCGCGCCGTCGGTGAGCAGCGCGATCACCGGTGGCCAGGCGCAGATCGAGGGCAGCTTCACCCAGAAGACGGCCTCCGACCTCGCCAACGTGCTGTCCTACGGCGCGCTGCCGCTGTCGTTCGAGATCTCCAGCGTCGAGAACGTGTCCGCGAAGCTCGGCGGCGACCAGTTGCAGGCGGGCATCATCGCCGGCCTGATCGGCCTGGGGCTGGTGCTGGTCTACAGCATCGTGTACTACCGGGGCCTGGCCCTGGTGGTGGGCCTTTCGCTGGTGGTCGCCGGCCTGCTGACCTGGGCGATGATCGTGCTGCTCGGCGCGAGCATGGGGTTCGCGCTGAACCTGCCCGGCATCGCGGGCATCATCGTCGCCATCGGCGTGACGGCGGACTCGTTCATCATCTACTTCGAACGAATACGTGACGAGGTCCGCGAGGGACGCAGCCTGCGCACGGCGATCGAGACCGGCTGGGTGCGCTCGCGCAAGACGATCGTGATCGCCGACTCGGTGTCGCTGCTCTCGGCCCTGGTGCTGTTCGTGCTCGCGATCGGCGCGGTGAAGGGCTTCGCGTTCACGCTCGGCCTGACCACCCTGATCGACCTCGCGGTGGTGTTCTTCTTCACCAAGCCGATGATGACGCTGCTCGGCCGGACGAAGTTCTTCGGTGAGGGCCACAGGTTCTCGGGTTTCGAGGCCGAGCACATGGGCGCCAGCAACGCGCCCCTGCACAACTCGTTGCGCAAGCGCGGGAAGCCCGTGGGAGGTGAGGCGTGATGACCGACCAGCTCACCGAGCCGGAGGCTCCGCAGACGCCGGCGAAGAAGCAGAGCATCGCGCACCGGCTCTACACCGGCGAGATCTCCTACGACTTCGTCGGGCATCGCCGGCGCTGGTACACGATCTCGGCCGTCCTGCTGCTGATCTCGGTGCTGGCGATCTCGTTCCGTGGCCTGAACTGGGGCATCGAATTCCGGGGCGGCGCCGACTTCCAGGGTCCGATCACGGTGACGTCCAGCACGGTGGAGGACGTCCGCTCTGCGGTGCAGGAACTCAACCTGTCCGGCGCGGACGAGATCACCGTGACCACGATCGGCAGCAACATCGTCCGCGTGCAGACCCCGCCGCTGACCGAGACCGAGGTCACCGCGGTGAAGACCGCGATCGCGGACGTGGCCGGCACCCAGCCCGACGAGGTCGCCTATTCGCTGATCGGCGCGTCGTGGGGCCAGCAGATCACCACGCAGGCCACGATCGCGCTGGTCGTGTTCCTGGTCCTGGTGATGGCGCTGATCTGGGCGTACTTCCGTGAGTTCAAGATGAGCGTCGCGGCGATCGTCGCACTGCTGCACGACCTGGTGATCACGGTCGGCGTCTACGCGCTGGTCGGGTTCACGGTCACCCCGGCGACGATGATCGGCGTGCTGACCATCCTCGGCTACTCGCTGTACGACACCGTGGTGGTGTTCGACAAGATCCGCGAGAACACCCGGGACATCGGGAACTCCCGCTACACCTACTCCCACCAGGCGAACGCCGCGGTGAACCAGGTGCTGGTGCGTTCGCTGAACACGACGATCATTGGCGTGCTGCCGGTGGCCGCGCTGCTGTTCACCGGCGCGTTCATCCTGGGCACCGGGCCCCTGAAGGACCTCGGCCTGGCCCTGTTCGTCGGCATGATCGCCGGCGCCTACTCCTCTATCTTCATCGCGACCCCGCTGCTGGCGCAGATGCGCGAGGCCGACCCGGACATGGTCGAGCACCGCGAACGCCTGCAGCGCAGGGCCGCGCGGGCGGCGGAGAAGAGCGGCCGCAAGTCGAAGACCGTGAGCACGGTGGCGGTCGGGGACGCCGCGGCGGCCAGCGTCGACCCGGGCTCGCTCGGGCTGGTCGCGGCCAAGGACCTGGATTCGACGCCGCGCAACCAGCCGTCCAGGCAGTCGCGCAGCCGGCGGAAGAAGTAGCCGACGATGCCCAGCTCGCAGGAGAACCGGGCGCTGATCGCGTCCCTGATCCGGGACATTCCGGACTTCCCGAAGCCCGGCGTGCTGTTCAAGGACATCACCCCGCTGCTGGCGGACGCGGCCGGCTACCGGGCGGCGATCGCGGAACTGGCGGCCAGTGCCCCGTCCGGGATCGACGTGGTCGTGGGCATGGAGGCGCGCGGGTTCATCTTCGCCGGCCCGGTCGCGCTCGAGCTCGGGGCCGGGTTCGTGCCGGTGCGCAAGCCGGGCAAGCTGCCCGGGGACGTGTACACGCAGACGTTCTCGCTGGAGTACGGCGACGAGACCCTGGCCGTGCACACCGACGCGATCATGCCGGGCGCCCGGGTGCTCGTGATCGACGACGTGCTGGCCACGGGCGGGACGGTGGGCGCCACGGCGGCGCTGATCAACCGGCTCGGCGCGGACCTGATCCACGTCTCGGTGCTGCTCGAACTCAGCTTCCTCGGTGGTCGCGAGCACCTGACCGGGCTGGGGATCCGGGACACCTCGGCGGTGCTCACGGTCTGATGGCGCCGCGCGGACCCCGGATCGTGCGCCCAACCTTCGGGTCGGGCGACGCGCAGGTACGCCTGCCGAGCCGGAGCTCCAGCCCCGCCCGGGAACTGCTGAAGCGGCTCCTGATGGCCCTGGGGCTCCTGCTGCTGCTGACGCTGATCGTCTACGTCGACCGCGGCGCCTACGTCGACCACGCGGGCGGCGACGAGGTGTCGTTCATCGACGCGCTGTACTACGCCACGGTCACCATGACCACGACCGGCTACGGAGACATCACACCGGTCCTGCCCCACGCACGCCTGATCAACGTCTTCGTCGTCACGCCGATCCGCATCGCCTTCCTGGTGCTGTTGGTCGGCACGACGGTGGAGGTGCTGGCCAACCAGGGCCGCCAGGCGCTGCGGGACTCCCGCTGGAGGAAGAAGATGCGCAACCACACCGTCGTGATCGGCTACGGCACCACCGGACAGAGCGCCACCGCCACCTTGATGCACGGCGAGCGGCCGTCCGACCGGATCGTCGTGATCGACACCGACGCCCAGGCAGTCGCGGCGGCGAACCGGCACGGACTCGCGGCGTTCGAGGGCGACGCCACATTCCGCGAACTCCTGCACCGGGCCGAGCTGCCCAAGGCCAAGGAGGTCATCATCACGGTGGGCCGGGACGACACCGCGATCCTCGCGACCCTGACCGTCCGGCAGCTGAACCGCGGCGCCCACGTGGTGGTCGCCGTCCGTGACTCCCTGAACGTGCCGCTGATCCGGCAGTCCGGCGCGGACGCGGTGGTCACATCCTCCGACGCGGTCGGCCGGCTGATGGGCCTGAGTTCGATCAGCCCCCAACTCGGCGAGGTGATCGAGGACCTGCTCGTCGCCGGCGAGGGCCTGGAGGTCACGCAGCGTCTCGTCACCCGCGACGAGGAGGGCCGTCGGCCCGACGAGCTGGAGGACGAGAAGGTGCTGGCGATCATCCGCAACCGCACCCTGCGCCGGTACTACGAGACCGGCGAGGACACGTTGCGCACCGGCGACGAGGTCGTGGTGATCCGCAAGGCTCCGGGGACGCGGCCCTCGCGGGTAGAGTGAGCACCCACTTCTAGGTGTAGCGGAGGCGGGTGTTGTCGCAGGGCGTCCACGGACCGTACGGCGAGGGCGACGGCCTGCCCGGGGAACCGCGCGCCCGGCTCGCGTCCACCGACCAGCCGCGGATCCGGATGCGCCAGGTGCTGGCGCGGATCGGTGCCCAGCGCAACCAGCCCGTGCCGGTACTCGATCCGCTGGTCCGGATCGTCCACACCCACCACCCCAAGGCCGACGTAGGCCTGCTCGAGCGGGCCTACCGCACCGCCGAGCACTACCACACCGGCCAGCTGCGCAAGAGCGGGGACGCCTACATCACCCACCCGCTCGCGGTGGCGACGATCCTGGCCGAGCTGGGCATGACCGAGCCGACGATCTGCGCGGCGCTGCTGCACGACACGGTCGAGGACACGCCCTACACGCTGGAGGAGCTGACCGCCGACTTCGGCGCCGAGGTCGCCGCCCTCGTCGACGGCGTCACCAAGCTCGACAAGGTGCAGTACGGCGAGACCGCCGAGGCCGAGACGATCCGCAAGATGATCGTCGCGATGGCCCGCGACATCAGGGTGCTGGTCATCAAGCTGGCCGATTGGCTGCACAACATGCGCACGATCGGCTACCTGCGCCAGGACAAGCAGATGATGATCGCCCGCGACACCCTCGAGATCTTCGCCCCGCTGGCCCACCGCCTCGGCATGAACGCGATCAAGTGGGAACTGGAGGACCTCTCGTTCGCGACCCTGCAGCCGAAGGTCTACGACGAGATCGTGAAGCTGGTCGCTGCGCGGGCGCCGTTGCGGGAGGACTACCTGCGGGTGGTGACCGAACAGGTGCGCAGCGACCTCTCCGGCGCCGGCATCAAGGCCACGGTGTACGGCCGGCCGAAGCACTACTACTCCATCTACCAGAAGATGGTCGTCCGGGGCCGCGACTTCGCCGACATCTACGACCTGGTCGGCCTGCGCATCCTCGTCGACTCCCAGCGGGACTGCTACGCGGCCCTGGGCACCCTGCACGCGCGCTGGAACCCCCTGCCGGGGCGGTTCAAGGACTACATCGCGATGCCGAAGTTCAACCTCTACCAGTCGCTGCACACCACCGTGCTGGGTCCCAGTGGCAAGCCGGTGGAGCTGCAGATCCGCACCCACGAGATGCACCGGCAGGCTGAGTACGGCGTGGCCGCCCACTGGAAGTACAAGGAGGGCAAGGTCGACGGGACCGAGCTCAACTGGGTGCAGCAGATCAACCAGTGGCAGCGCGAGACCGAGGACCCGGGGGAGTTCCTCGACACGCTGCGCTTCGAGATCGCCACCGACGAGGTGTTCGTGTTCACGCCGAAGGGCGACGTGATCAGCCTGCCCGCCGGCGGCACCCCGGTCGACTTCGCCTATGCGGTGCACACCGAGGTGGGGCACCACACCATCGGTGCGCGGGTGAACGGGCGCCTGGTGCCGCTGGAGTCGGCCCTGTCCAGCGGCGACGTGGTCGAGGTGCTCACGTCCAAGGCGGCGAACGCCGGCCCGAGCCGCGACTGGCTGGGCTTCGTGAAGAGCCCGCGGGCGCGGGGCAAGATCCGCCAGTACTTCATGCGCGAGCGTCGAGAGGAGTCGGTGGAGAACGGCAAGGAGTTGCTCACCAAGCAGCTGCGCCGGGCCGGGCTGCCCTTGCAGCGACTGCTCACGCCCGAGCACATGACCGGGCTCACCGAGCACTTCCGGGTGGCGGACGTGAACGCGCTCTACGTGGCGATCGGCGAGGGTTCGATCAGCCCGCAGGCCGTGGTGCAGCGGCTGATCGCGTCCGAGGGCGGCGTCGAGGAGGTGGCCGAGCTCGGCGGCGAGGACACCTCGGTGATCACCACGAGGCGGCGCGGCCGGCTGTCGACCGGCAACGACGCGGGCGTGGTGGTGCAGGGCGATCCCAACGTGTGGGTGAAGCTCGCCGGGTGCTGCCGTCCGGTGCCGGGCGACGAGATCCTCGGCTTCGTGACCCGGGAGAACGGCGTCTCGGTGCACCGGGTCGACTGCTCGAACGCCCAGAACCTGCGCAGCACGCCGGAGCGGCTCGTCGAGGTGTCGTGGGCACCGACCGCGAACAGCACGTTCCTGGTCGCGTTGCAGGTCGAGGGGATCGACCGGACGGGCATCCTGTCCGAGGTGACGAAGGTGATGGGGGAGCAGCACATCTCGATCCAGTCCGCCACCCTGAACACCGCGAAGGACCGCACGTTCCGGTTCCGGTTCACCTTCGAGACCACCGACCCGACCCACCTGGAGCACCTGATCGGCGCCGTCCGCAAGGTGCCCGGCGTCTACGACGTCTTCCGGATCAAGAACTGACCCACCCGACGGGTGGACCGAGTGAGGAACCGTCCCCAACCCGGTCCGTCAGCGGCTGAAGTCGGCCAGGGTCTCCTTGGCCTGGTCGAGCCAGGTCTGGTACGTGGCGATCGAGTCGTTCGCCTTGGCTGCGGCCGCCTTGTCGCCGCGCGCGGCCGCCTTCTCGGCGCGCTCGGAGAGCTTGGCGATCTCGTCGCTGAGCATGCGGACGGTCTCCTCGGCGCGGGCCCGTGCCTCGGGGTCGGTGCGGCGCCACTCGTCCTGCTCGGCGGTCTGGATCGCGGACTGGATCGCCTTCAGGCGCGAGTCGAGGGGACGGATCTGCTCGCG
>JAGQUI010000105.1 GCA_020438595.1 Propionibacteriaceae bacterium
CCTCGCTGAACGGCGGTTCCGGGGCCAGCCCGGACGGCAGGTCGACGGCCACCACGGGGACGCCCTGTTCGGTGCACGCGGACGCGAACGCAGCGACGTCGGGCGCCAGCCCGGGCCGCGAGCCGATCCCGGCCACCCCGTCCACCACGTAGCGCTGCGCCGGCAGGCCGGCCAGCGCCGTCCGGGCGTCCACCTCGCGCCCGCCGGCGGCGAGCAGTGCCGCCCACCCCGCCTCGTGGACGGCGGAACCCGTGCGCCAGGCCGTCACCCGCACCCCGCGGCGGGCCAGGATCGCGCCGGCGAAGAGCGCGTCCCCGCCGTTGTTGCCCGACCCGACCACGAGGAGGACCCGCGCGCCGTACACCCCTCCCCTCCTGCCGACAGGGTGACCGAGACCGACCCGGAGCCGGCGCAGGATCGCGGTGGCCAGGCCGGCCGAGGCCCGCTGCATCAGGGCGTCGGGGCCGACGACCTCGAAGGCCTGTGCCTCCGCGTCCCGGATCTGGGCGACCGTGTAGCCGTGTCGCACGTCGCTACACCTCGCAGACGACCACGGCGGCGGCGATCCCGGCGTCGTGGGTGATCGACAGGTGGATCGACGCGATCCCCCGCTGGGCCACCAGGGCGGCGACGGTGCCGGAGCACTCGAAGTAGGGCTTGCCGTCGTCGTCCTTGCGCACCTCCACGTCGGTCCAGACCAGACCGGTGGGGGCGCCCAGTGCCTTGGCGAACGCCTCCTTCGCGGCGAACCGGCCGGCCATGCGCTGCGTGGACGTGTCGTGCTCGGCCGGGGTGAAGATCTTGTCCAGCAGCCCGGGGGTGCGCTGCACCGCCTCGCCGAAGCGCGAGACCTGGGTCACGTCGATGCCGATGCCGACGATCATGGCGGCTACTCGACCGTGACGCTCTTGGCCAGGTTGCGGGGCTGGTCCACGTCGTAGCCCTTCAGCGTGGCCAGCTCGCAGGCGAACATCTGCAGCGGGACGGTCGCCACCAGCGGCTGCAGCAGGGTCGAGACCTTGGGCAGCCGGAACAGCACGTCCGCGTAGGGCTCCACCTCGGCGTCACCCTCCTCGGCCAGGACAACCGTGAGCGCCCCGCGGGCACGCACCTCCTGGATGTTGGAGACGACCTTGTCGTGCAACTGGTCGCGACCCTGCGGGGGCACCACCACGAAGATCGGCACCCCCTCCTCGACCAGCGCGATCGGGCCGTGCTTGAGCTCCCCGGCCGGGAAGCCCTCCGCGTGCAGGTAGGCGATCTCCTTCAGCTTCAGCGCGCCCTCCAGGGCGACCGGGTAGCCGACGTGGCGGCCGAGGAACAGGACCGACTTCTTGTCCAGGAACCGCTTCGCCAGCGCCTTGATCAGGTCGAGCTCGTCGAGCACCTTCTGGATCAGCGGCGGCGTGGCGGCGAGCTCGCTCATCACGGCGTGGATCTCGTCGTCGTACATGGAGCCGCGCACCTGGGCGAGGTAGAGCCCGAGCAGGTAACACGCGGCGACCTGGGTGAGGAAGCCCTTGGTGGAGGCGACGCCGATCTCTGGCCCCGCGTGGGTGTAGATGTTCGCGTCCGACTCCCGCGGGATGGTGGCCCCGTTGGTGTTGCAGATCGCGATCACCTTGGCGTGCTGCTCCCGCGCGTGCCGGATGGCCATCAGGGTGTCGGCGGTCTCGCCGGACTGGCTGAGCGTCACGACCAGCGTCGAGCCGGTGATGATCGGGTCGCGGTAGCGGAACTCGCTGGCGATCTCGACCTCGCAGGCGATCCGGGTCCAGTGTTCGATCGCGTACTTGGCGACCAGACCGGCGTAGTACGCCGTACCACACGCGACGATGATGATCTTGTCGATCGACCGCAGTTCCGACTCGGGGATGTGCAGCTCGTCCAGCTTGAGCGAGCCGTCGGGGTTGAACCGCCCGAGCAGGGTGTCGGCGACCGCCCGCGGCTGCTCGTAGATCTCCTTGCGCATGAACCAGTCGTAGCCGGACTTCTCCGCGGCGGAGAGGTCCCAGGTGACCTCGAACGGGAGCGTCTCGGCCGGGTTCCCGGCGAAGTCGGTGACCACGATCGAGTCGGGCGTGAGGTCCACCACCTGGTCCTGGCCGAGCTCGATGGCCGACCGGGTGAACTCGATGAACGCGGCGACGTCGGACGCGACGAAGTTCTCGCCGTCGCCCACGCCGACCACGAGCGGTGAGTTCCGGCGCGCGGCGACGAGGCGGTGCGGCTCGGCGGCGTCCACCGCGACGAGGGTGAATGCGCCCTCCAGTTGCGCGCAGATCCGGCGCATCGCCTCGGCGAGGTCCGTGCCGGCCTCGACCTCCCGGCCCAGCAACTGGGCCGCGGTCTCGGTGTCGGTCTCGGAGGTGAACGCGATCCCGTCGGCCTCGAGCCCGGTGCGCAGCACGGCGAAGTTCTCGATGATGCCGTTGTGGATCAGGGCGACCCGTCCGTTCGCCGACAGGTGCGGATGGGCGTTGGCGTCGTTGGGGCCGCCGTGCGTCGCCCAGCGGGTGTGCCCGATGCCGAGCCCCGAGTCCGGGATCGGGCTGGCCTGGAGTTCAGCCTCCAGGTTGGTGATCTTGCCCGCCTTCTTCCGGTACGAGATCCGGCCCTCCGAGACCACGGCCACACCGGCCGAGTCGTAGCCGCGGTACTCCATCCGGCGCAGCCCGGCCACCACGACGTCACGGGCGACACGTGGGCCCGCATAACCGATAATTCCGCACATAGCGGCCACTGTAGTGGCGGGTTCGTCCATACTTGGGCACGATCCGCTCGCAGCACCGGCAGGACTCGAGGTGGTAATGGCCCCAGCAGTCGGCACGCCCGGCGAGGTAGACGCGCCGGAGGACAATCCCTACGGCCCCTATCTCACCCTCGACAGGCGGCACTGGTCCGCGCTGGCCGCGTCCCGGCCGGCGAGCCTGGACGACGCGACGCTGGCGCGGCTGCGCGGCATCGGCGACCCCACCGACGACGCGGAGGTGCGGGAGGTCTACCTGCCGCTGACCGACCTGCTCAGCCTCTACATGGAGCGCACCGGCGACCTCTTCTCCGAATCGCACCGGTTCCTCGGCCTGTCCGGACGCCGGACGCCGTTCGTGATCGGCGTGGCCGGCTCGGTGGCGGTGGGCAAGTCGACGGTCTCCCGCCTGCTCAAGGAGCTGATCTCACGGCTGCCGTCCGCCCCGCAGGTGGACCTGATCACCACCGATGGCTTCCTGTTCCCCAACGAACGCCTGGAGCGAATGGGACTGCTCCACCGGAAGGGGTTCCCCGAGTCCTACGACCGGCGCCGCCTGGTGCAGTTCGTGATGGACGTGAAGTCCGGTGCCCCCGAGGTGCGCGCTCCGGTCTACTCCCACCTCGTCTACGACATCGTGCCGGACGAGCGGATCACCGTGCGCCAGCCCGACGTGCTGATCGTGGAGGGGCTGAACGTGCTGCAACCGGCCCGGCGCCGGGCCAACGGTACGACCGGGCTCGCGGTGAGCGACTTCTTCGACTTCTCCGTGTACGTCGACGCCGCCCACTCCGACATCCTGGACTGGTACGTGACCCGGTTCCTCCGGCTGCGCGAGACCGCGTTCCAGGACCCGCAGTCGTACTTCGTGCGGTACGGGCGGATGTCGGAGGTGGAGGCGCGCGCGACCGCGATCGAGATCTGGAACCGGATCAACGGGCCCAACCTGGAACTCAACATCCGCCCCACCCGGGGCCGCGCGACCGCGATCCTGCGCAAGGGCAGGGACCACCAGGTCAGCTGGGTCCGGATCAGGAAGGTGTGATGGCCACCGAACTGGGGCCCGCCGACGCTCCCGGCGCGGTGGCCCTGTGGGAGCAGGCCGGGCTGACCCGGCCGTGGAACGACGCCACCGGCGACTTCCTGCGCGCGGTGGCGGGGCCGGCGTCCGCCGTGCTCGGCATCCACGACGGGGGCGAGCTCGTCGGCGCAGCGATGGTCGGTGACGACGGCCACCGTGGCTGGGTCTACTACCTGGCGGTCGCGGACGCCGCCCGCGGGCGCGGGCTGGGCCGGGAGTTGATGGCCGCCGCGGAGGCCTGGCTGGTGGCACGGGGCTGCCCCAAGATCCAGTTCATGGTGCGCACCGACAACACCGGGGTGATCGACTTCTACGACCATCTCGGCTACCCCCACCAGGACGTCGTGGTGCGGGGCCGCCGCCTCGTCTGAGGCTGCCGGTCAGGCGGTCGATCCGGCCACGTCCAGCGCCTCGGCGAGGCCGCGCGCGTAGCGCGCGGTGCTGAAGCCCGAGGTGGTGGCCCGGTAGACCGCGCCGATCTTGCCGTAGCTGTTGTCGAGCACGACGTGGGGAATCCCCATCAGGCCGGCCAGCACGTGGGCGTGCAGCCGGTCGGTGATCACCATCGACGCGCTGCCGAACAGCTTCACGGCCGAGTGCACCGACAGCGCCGTGCCTGCGGCGAAGCCCAGCGACACTCCCGCGCGGACGGGCGCCAGGCCGGCCAGCGCTGGTGTCCTTCCCGCCAGCCAGGCCGGCACCCGGGCGGCGTGCCAGCCCAGCCTCCGCCAGCCGGTGAGTCCCCAGTCGACGGCCAGGACCCGCTCGCCGAACGCCTCCCTGACCATCGGGATCCGGGCGGCGAGCGCCTCGGGCCCGCGGCCCTCCAGGTCGAGCCGGGACAGCACCAGCACCGCCCCGTCCGCCGACCGCGGCGGAACGGGCGCCGTCCAGCCGAGCGCCATGTCGGGGCACCAGGTCGTCCGCACATCGGGGAGCTGGCGACGCGCCCGCTCGAGTGAGTCCTCGTCCCGCACCAGCAGGGTGAAATCGGGATGGCTGCGGAAGACGGCGTTCGCCCGGGCCGCCCGGGCGGGATCCCGGAACCAGATCGACTGGGGAAGCTGGATCACCCGGCGATCGTGGTTCTCGGAGACGATCCGCTCCCGGAACGCCTGTCGTTCCGGCCACAGGTCGCCCAGGTTGCCGCCGCCGGTGAGCAGCAGTGGAACCGAACGCGGCAGCCGGGACACGGCCCGCATCGACCACGAGCGCTCATCGGCCACCGCACGCACGGGCACACCGAGCTGCCTCAGGTAGCTGAGTTCACCGAGCCAGATCAGGTGGTCGCCGACGTTCTGGTAGGCGGGGTAGTCCAGCAGCGCCGCTCCGTCGACCGGCCCGAGCAGCGCCCGCAGGACCTGGGCCGTCGCGGCCCGGGTGCGATGCAGGAACACTTGGTCGGGCGTGGGCAGCGTCGTGCCACGCAGGGTCGGGTTCACAGCTCCACCCCCGGGGTGAACCGGACCCGGTCGACCGCCAGCACGGACGTCGCCGGCGTGGACGCGTCCGGCGGACCGGGCCAGTCGCCGCCCACGGCCAGGCTGAGCAGTACGTGGAAGGGCTCGTCGAACACCCAGCGCTTCGGCCCGAGCTCGCTGCGGGTCCGGTCCAGCACGACCCGGCCGTCGACCAGGATCACCACCCGTCCGGGGCGGCGTTTGACGGTGTACTCATGGTGGCCCCGGGACAGCGGTGTCGCCCACTCGACGGTGTTGCCCAGGTGCCACGCCAACTGTTTGTGCGCCTTCTTCCCGTGCAGCGTGTGCACGCTGCGGTCGCTGGTGTTCGGGGTCTCGACCACGTCGATCTCGCCGCAGGCGGGCCAGCCGGCCGAGGCAAGACCATCGCCGAGCAGCCAGAATGCCGGCAGCAGGCCCTGGCCCTCGGGCAGCGTCATCCGCGCGGTCAGGGTGCCCTCGGTGAACGAGAACCGCCCTGCGGTGGTGATCCGTCCGGACGTGCAGACCGCCTCCGGACCGCTCCCCCGGACGTGGGCGGTGATCCGGATGCCGCCGTCGTCGGTGAACCGGACGGCCGATTCGGTGTAGGTCTGCAACTCGTGGTTGCCCCAGCCGCCCGCGCCGGTCTGGACCGTCCACCGGTCGCGCCCGAGCAGCAGCGAGCCGTCCTCCGTGGGCGCCGGACGCAGGCTCTCCGCCGGCCTGCGCCCCAGCAGGGGCAGGGTGGCCCCTGCCGCCGCGACCACGCCGAGCCCGGTCCACCGCAGTGCCGTCCGCCTTCCCGTGTTCATCGGTCGACCAGGCCTTCGAGCAGCCGCACGGGATCGTCGGCGAGCAGCGCGGCTCCGGCCGCCACGGTGGCCCGGTCGAAGTCCTCGCCGCGCCAGGTGAGGCTGAGGTTGAGCCGGCCGTCCATGGCGATGGCGATCACGCCGAGTGTGCCGGGCGTGGCCGGCTCTGTGTAGGCGTCCATCCACCGCTGTCCCTGCGGGGCCGTCCACGGCAGCTTCTCGAAGGCGCGCAGGCGGCCGAGGCTGCTCATGGAGATCCGCGCGGCCGACGCGGGGCGTGGCTCGGGTGCGCGGCGCGGGACGGGCCGGAGCAGCCCGCTACCGGCCAGCCGTCCGCGGGCCGCGCCGATGGTGGCCGCGACGAGGGGGCGTCCGGCCAGGAGGGACCGGGTGACCTGCGCGTGCACCTCGGCGGGGGCCGAGCCCGGCCCGGCCAGCGGGATCTCCATGCCGGCGATGAAGTTCGCCAGGGTGTGCGCTCCACGCGGCAGGTACCGGCGCAGGTCGATCACCAGTTCGCCGGTGTCGGCCACGGGCAGCCCCGCGACGCGCATGGCCTGCCCCGTGAGCTGGGCGAGCACAGGGCCCAGCGCGATCCGGCCGCGGGACCAGGCCCGCACGCCGAGGAGCCGGTCCGGCTCGAGCACGACGTTCAGGTGGCAGGTCGAGGGGACGGCGAGGTGTCGTTCGGCCGCCTGCGCGGGCGGGCTGTTCCGCGGGCGGTGCCGCCGGTAGTCGTCGGCCAGCCCCAGCCAGGCGGTGGGCCGGACGCCGAACGTGTGGGACAGTGCCGCACCGAGGGGACGCGCGATCAGGCCGGTGAAGGCGGACGCCAGCGGGCGCCCCCTGGCCAGGTCGATCAGGGCCAGCGGCAGCACCGACGCCAGCGCGCCGTCGCCGAGCCGGTGGTCCATCAGCATGCCGAGTCGGTCGCCGGCGATCGCGAACTGCACGGGCAGGTCGTCGATCCAGTGGTCGAGCAACCAGTCGCGAGGGTCACCGACCGACTCGGGAGCCACCCGGAAGATCTCGTCGGCACGGTCGGCGATCCGCATTCCGACCTCGCGCCAGCGCCGGTCGTCGGCCAGCACCAGGCCGAGGCGGGCCGGATGGCCGCCCGCGGCGATCCGGACGAACGCGCTGCGGAGCTCGCCGGGGGACGGCAGGTCCAGCGGGCCGAGGCCCACCCCGATCCGGGCACCGACCAGGAGCCGGTCGGTGCTCGCCATCGGACGGGGCCGCGCGAAGCTGTTCCCGCCCGGTACTCCCCGAGTAGTCGCCACAGCCCTGATCATCGTGGCTCCAGGTCGAGCTGGACGATGGTCAGGGTGGGCGTGTGCACGATCACGGTCCAGTGCGGGTTGTCCACCAGCTGCTGTTCGAACCGGGTGATCGCTCCACCGGGGAAAAGACCGTAGTAGTCGTTGTAGACCTTCATCTGCTGGGTGACCACGGCGTAGGTGGGCAGCCCCTCGCTGAGCATCGAGTTGGTCATCCGCTCCACCCGGTCGTCCTCGAAATCGCTGCCGAGCCAGCCGTCCCAGGCGTTCACCCCGCCGTCGAAGTTCCGGTCGTGCCGGACGAACTCGGTGTAGCGGGCGACGACCCGTCCGGGGGCGCCCGGGGCGAGGGCCAGCACCCGGCTGTCCGGACTCGCGTTCTCCACGATCCACACCGACGCGGCGAGGGCGTCGGCGTCCACCCGGTTGCTGAACCAGGCGCCGTAGAATGCCTGGGCCGCGGTCGCGGTGAGCACGAGCAGCCACGCCGACGCAGCGAGGACGCCGAGCCGCGCCCGGCGGGCGCGAGCGGTCAGCCAGCGCTCGACCACCGGCGCGATCACCAGCGCACAGCCGGGAACCGAGTACAGGAACACGCGGAAGATCGCCTCGCCGCCGTAGCTCTGGCCCAGCAGCACCGTGAAGGAGCCGAGCGCGAGCGCCGCCAGGGTGAGCGTGAGCCGGCGGTTCCGCTTGCGCCGCCAGCGGATCAGGAGGATCACGCCGGTGACCAGCCAGGTGGAAATCGTCGTGAACCGGCCCGACCAGCTGGTCAGCCGCTGGCCGTCGCTGGGGTTGCCCCCGTTGACGTTGCGGGCCACGTTGCCCATCGGGTCGAAGTGGAAGATGCTGCCGTAGCTGCTGACCACGTCGTAGTTGAGCGCCGTCCAGCTGATCACCATCGCGGCGAAAACGAACATCACCCAGCG
>JAGQUI010000106.1 GCA_020438595.1 Propionibacteriaceae bacterium
CCCACCCTCATCGTGGGCACACCTCGAGACGTCGAGCGGCTGCGGCTGGACATGAATCGCCGGCGCGACGCCGGCTACCTCGTGGTGGCTGTCTGCGAGTACGACGCGAACAACCCGGTCCAACCAGACGGCACTCACGGACTGCCACATGTGCCCCTCTCGAACGTTGGCACCTTCGTCCGCTCGTCGGGTATCGGTGCCGTCGCCGTGTGTGGGGCGCTCCCCAGTGTTGAGTTGCGAGAGCTCGCCTGGAGCCTCGAGGACTCACCGGCACAGCTGATGTTCACCCCAAGGCTCACCGATGTTGCTGGTCCGCGGATGAAGGTCAGCGACGTCCCCGGCCTGGCTCTCGTCCACGTGGATCTTCCCCGATTCAGCGGTTGGCACCATGTGCTCAAGCGCGCGCTCGACCTCGTGCTGTCGTTCGCGGCGCTGATAGTCCTCGCGCCCGTCATGGCAGCAGTCGCCGTGGCCATCAAACTGGGTGATGGCGGAGCGGTGATCTTCCGGCAGGAACGGGTCGGCATGGGTGGACGCCCGTTCGTCATCCACAAGTTCCGTACTATGACGCACGACGCCGAGAGCCAGGTCGAAGAACTCATCCGTGGCGCGGGTGGCCAGGCGCTCCTGTTCAAGATCGCAAATGACCCCAGAATCACCCCGGTAGGACACTTCCTACGTAAGTACTCAATTGACGAACTTCCCCAGTTCTGGACGGTGCTGCGAGGAGACATGAGCATTGTCGGTCCCCGCCCTCAGGTGGCCCGAGAAGTGGCGGAGTACACCGCGGCACTACATCGGCGCCTGCTGGTGAAGCCGGGGATCACCGGCCTGTGGCAGGTGAACGGCCGATCCAGCCTCAGTGTCGAGGAGAGTGTCCGGCTCGACCTGCACTATGTCGAGAACTGGTCCTTGACCAGCGACCTCGCCGTGATCCTCAAGACCGTGAGGGTCGTCCTCCGACCGCAGGACGCATACTGAGAGCCCTCACGACCTGCGACGCGAACGCTTCGCCCCTTGACCGCCAGGAGAGTGAGCGCGCTTGTCGCGCCCTGCCAGCCCCACGCCCGGACCAGGTGAGTGGGCGACCAGGCGCCGCCACACAAACCACGCCCCCGAAAGCAGGCCCATGACAATACCAATGGTTTCGCTGGTGACGGTGGCCCACAATAGCGCCTCGGAACTGCAGCATTTCTGGCGCGACTGGCCGTCGGATGCAGCCGAATGGATCGTTGTCGACAACGCGTCAACGGACGGATCTGCAGAGGTGGCACGTGCCCTTGGCGCACGAGTCATCCGACTCGACGTCAATATTGGCTTCTCAGCCGCAAACAACGTGGGCGCCGCCCGAGCCGAGGGACGAATCCTGGGGTTCCTCAATCCCGACCTAACCCCGACTCGCCAAGGAATCGACGCCTTGGCCGGGAGAGTTACCACCGAGAACGCCTTCGTGGCGCCTCAACTCGTCAACATCGACGGCACGCTGCAGGAGAACGGCCGGAACGCCCCGTACCCCCTACGGAAGCTCGCCCACATGTTCGCTCCAACTTCAAGGTTGAACCACCATTACGTGCGACACGTTGAGAGTGGACTCGAGCAAGTCGTGTGGGTTATGGGAGCAGCCTTGTTCATGAGCAGGGAGGTCTTTGAACAGGTCGGCGGGTGGGATGACCAGTACTTCATCTACTACGAAGACTCCGACATCTGCCTGCGGGCCCTCCACCTAGGGGTTCCTACTTTCGTTGACGGCGACGTGCGGTGGGTGCACGGCTGGGCGCGACAGACCAAGACCGCAAGATCGCTCTGGGTCTGGAAGCAGGAGTTCAGGTCAGCAATTCGGTTCTACCGCCGCCATCCCGATTGCATCGTGCCTCGAAGGTCCCGTAGCGGAAGCCTGGGTAAAGTGGAAGGGACGGCACGCCCATGAGCGGTATCGCCCTCGGCCAACCCCGTGGGCAGACCGCGATACCGGGCAGCAACCTCTCGCGAGAGGCAGACCCGTTGCTGCGCTTGGCCATGGCCAGCGCCACGGCAGCCGCGACGCTCCCGTTCGCCATCGCGGCGCTGGGGGCTGTCGAAGCGAGCCCCGTCGCCTACGGGAGCCTCGTCGTGTGGCAGTTGCGGGGCATGATCTACGGTCCCCTCATCATGCTGGTGGTCACGGTGTCCGCCGCGAGGTTCCAGGTGGGCAAAGCGACGTACTGGGCTTGGAGCCTGGTCTTCCTCGGGTACGCACCGGCCTGGCAAATCAGCCGCCAGCGGTTCCCGTGGCGAGGAAGCTTGGCGGTCGAGGACATCGAGAGGGGCCAGACCCTGATCCTGGCCGGGCACGTCGCGTTCGCGGTTGTTGCTTGGCTCGTGAGCCGGCGCCCGCCACGTGAGCGCCACGCCGGCCTTTCAGCCCTGTCCGTGCAGAATCCCGAGGCAATCAAGGAGCGGCAGCGCCGTGTCCTTTCGTACTTGGGACTCGGTTACCTCCTCCCGTCGATGCTTTTCATCGCCTTGATGGGTAGTGCCCTGTTCAACGCTCGTGCAATATTCAGGGCCCGGGTCCTGGAGATCTCATCCCTTCCCTTCGGGGGCTTCCTCTACTTCGCGGTGACGGCTGGTGCAATCGTCATCCCGGGGGCACTCCTCGCCTGTCAGCTGCACGCCGTCAAGGTGCCGGGCTGGCTGGTCGCCGGATGCTGGCTGGCTGCGGCCGTAGTAACCAACCCCTTAGTGGGCTCGCGCTTCCTCACCGGAAGCTTCCTCGTCGCTACAGCCGTAGCCGTGCTGTGCTACAGCAACCTCCTCCGACTCGTCCCGGCCGGCAGCGTGGCGCTCCTCATGGTGGTGTTTCCTTCGCTCGACGTGTTGCGGGGCGACGACACCGGCTCTCGGGGCATCCAGCTGCTCTCGGTGCAGGACTCCATGCTCGACTACGACTTCGATGCCTTCGAGATGGGCGTCCGCGAGGTATCCCTCGATTCGGGGCAGCGAGCGGGGCTGCCGCCATCCGCCCAGATGCTCATCGCCCCGGTCGCGCGGTGGATACCTATCGCCGCGCGGTCGTTCGAGGGAAATGCGGGCGGGCAGGTCGTCGCTGAATCCACCGGCATGGAGTACACCAACGTGTCAATGCCCTTGTGGGCGGAGGGACACCTCATCGCCGGTGCCTTCGGGACACTTGCCGCCCTGGGCGCGCTGGGGGCCTGGGTCGGCCTGACAGGCCGCGGCATCGGCCAAAGATTCTCGGTGGCGCAAATCGCCGCGCTCCCAGGCAGCACAGCGCTGCTATTCATCGTATTGCGTGGCTCCATCTATGAGGTGCTCGGCTATCTGGGGCTCGCCGTCGCCGTGTACTTACTGCTCTCCCGAACAGAAAACGAGATGTGAATGTCAAGGTCGAACCAGCTGAGGCCTCAGGACGCGCCCACGACCGCGGCCTTCTATCTCCCTCAGTTCCACTCGATTCCCGAGAACGACCAGTGGTGGGGGGAGGGGTTCACTGAGTGGACGAACGTCGCCAGGGCCACGCCCCTCTTCCCCGGTCACGACCAGCCACGGGTGTCCGCCACACCCTTCGGTGAGTACGACCTACTGAACCCACGTGTGTTGGCGTGGCAGGTCGAGGAGGCGAAGGCGCACGATGTCGATGCCTTCGTGTTCTACCACTACTGGTTCGCGGGCAGCCGACTGCTAGAACGACCGGTCGAGCTCTTCCTCGACAGCGACCTGGACCACTCTTTCGCCATCTGCTGGGCCAACGAGAACTGGACACGGCGATGGGACGGGAAGGAGAAGGAGGTCCTCATGGGGCAGACGTACGGCCCCGACTCATTCGCGGAGGTCTTCGAATCGTTCCTGCCCGCTCTGCGCGACCGGCGGTACCTGCGCAGGGACGGGGCGGCGGTCCTTCTCGTGCACCGTGCCGACCACCTTCCCGATCCCCGGCGGTTCGCCGCCGGGTGGAGGCGCCTTGCCCGCGAGCAGGGCCTGGGCGAGCTCTGGCTCGTCGCGTCGGAGACGCATGCGATGACGCCTGAACAGCTCGGTTTCGACGCCACCGCCGAGTTTCCGCCGGTGGGTGACACGACGCTGCAGACGGCGCTTTCTCGCCTGCCACGGGGCACCGTCCGGCCCTTCCGCGGCCGAATGTGCTCCTACCGGGCTCTTGCTGAGGGCTACATGGGACGGGCAACACCGTCGTTCGCTCGGCATCCAACGGTCATTCCCCGCTGGGACAACACGGCACGCCGACGTGATGCCGCCACCCTGTATCTAGGCAGCACCCCCCAAATATATGGCACATGGCTGGCTCACGCACGGGAGAGGGAGCGGTCCGAGCGCGGTTCAGCTGGCATCGTCTTCATCAACGCATGGAACGAGTGGGCCGAAGGCGCCTACCTCGAGCCGGACGAACGTTGGGGTCACGATTACCTGCGGATGACCCGATGGGGCGCTGCAGTCGACGACAGCACTCAGCCCGGGACCGGCTACACGCGAGGGCGCCCCAACGTGTCAGGGCTGGCACGAGGGGCTGCGCGGTCCGCACTCACCGTCGTGCAGAGCCTGAGGAAGCGACTCGGGCGATGACGTCACGAGACAAGGTCGCGGCGCTTCTGGTGAATTGGAACTCCTCAAAGGACGTGCTGCGCACCGTAGCTGCCATCGCCGACGAGTATCCCGAGGTCACAGTCATCGTCGTGGACAACGGCTCCGAGTTGCCCGACTGGGACTTGTTGTCCGTTCTCCGGGTAAACGAGGTGGTGCTCGTGCGCCGGTCCGACAACGGGGGCTATGCCGCCGGCGTGAACGAGGGCCTGCGCCGGGCACGCACCCTCGGGTCAACCTGGGCATGGCTCATCAACCCTGACGCCCTTCCCTACCCCGGGTGCCTCGACGCGCTCCTGGCCGCCAGTGCAGGGGCGGTGGCCCTCAGCCCCCAGCAACTCTCCTCCGCGATTCCCCTGGAAGAGGGCTCTACGCAGTACACGAGTGCGGCGCACCGCGTCGGCACACGATGGGTCCACGAGCGTTGCACGGGGTGCGCCGTCGGTCGTCATGAGGTGGATGTCGTGACTGGTACGGGCCTGCTCATCGACGCGGCCGCGGCGCACCAAGCGGGGTACCTCGACGAGTCGTTCTTCCACTACAAGGAAGAGTTCGAGTTCACCGAGCGACTGGCTCAGTTCGGCGCGGTGCGCTACGTCTGCGGCGCCCGGCTCTGGCACGAACGCGGAGGATCCCTGTCGGCCACATCTCCGACCGCGGACTACTACACGGTGCGCAACGAGTTGCTGTACCTCTCGATGCGGCTCGAGCGCCCTTGGCGTTTGCGGGCTCGCACGTGGCGATGGTCGCTTAGGTCCCTCGCGTCGGCAGTTGGGGCGAGGCCTGAAGCGCGGCGTGCCCGGCTGGACGGCGTGGCGCACGGCCTCCTCGGCCGCTCGGGGCCGCGGCCATGAGGCTGCTGTTTCTCGGCCACTCTTCGGCACTGCTGGGAGCAGAGCGCTCCATGGCGGACATCGTGTCGCGCGCCGTCCTGGACGGTCATGCCGTCACGGTGGCACTCCCGGGGTCTGGACCGCTCGTGAGCATCCTTGAATCGGCCGGAGCCGAGGTGGTCACCCTTCCCCTTCGCGCCTGGATGGGTGCTTGGCACTGGGTGCCACCAATCGGGCTCGCGCGCCTGCGCCAGAGCAGCCTCACCGAACGCGCCGTGGTGGACCTGATCCGAGACAGCGACGCGGAGGTCGTCGTCACCAACACCTCGGTGCTCCCGGCCGGCGCGGCCGCGGCACGGGTCGTCGGCGTACCCCACGTGTGGGTCATCCGGGAATCGCTCAGAGACAACCCGCAGCTCCGTTCCCTGATCCCGAAGCGCGTGATCGCTCGGCGGATCCTCGACGGGGCCGACGTGCTGTGCACAGTCTCGCCGTACGTCCGGGAACAGCTCTACGACCTCGCCGGGCGGTCGCACCCGAGAGCGTTTTTCGTGAGCCCCAACCCGACAGCGGGTTCCACCGCCGCGCATCCTGTTCCCCCTCCACGCCCAATGACATTTGTGCTCCCGGGCTTCTTCTCCCGAGAGAAGGGGCAACACCGAGTCGTGGTCGCCGCTTTCCTGGCGCGCCGCGCGGGTGCCGACCTCCGGGTCCGCCTCGTGGGACGCGGTCGGCGACCTTACACGCGATCACTTCTGGCCCTGCGGCAGATCCTGCGGCAGGACGATGTCGTGCAGGTCGCCCCGTGGAGTGACGACCTCGATGGAGAGTACGCGCGAGCGCATTTCGTCCTGTCCGCATCCCGAAATGAGGCCTTCGGACGCACCGTGGTCGAGGCCTTCGCTTACGGCCGGCCCGTCATCGGGCTCGACCGGGGCGCAACCTCTCTACTCCTGGGCTCAGGCGGGGGGATCCTCGTGTCCCCAGCCACGGTCCGCGAGCTCGGCCGAGTGATGGCTGCCGCTGCCGCACTCCCGATCAACGAGTACGAGGAGCTCCGTCGTGGAGCGGCAGGCCGAGGCGACGAGCACCGTCAAGGGCCCTCGCAGTACGAGGCATTCAGGGATGCTCTCGCGGGCGCCCGTCTCCTTCGCAGTGAAGGATGACGAAGTGGCGACCGGACCCGAGGTTTCCGACATCGAGCACGTAGGGGTCAGGCGGCGACTTCGGCAGATGCTCGCCTATGCCGGGTTTCCGATGCTCGGCGTGCTCACCCCGCTCCTCGCGCTCCCGACCATCTCCCGGGAGTTCGGTGCGAATGGCTGGGCGGCCATCGCCGTCGGTCAGTCCGTGGGTGCCGCCGCATCGGTGGCGGTTGAGCTCGGGTGGGGCCTGACGGGGCCACAAGCAGCGGCGGCGAGCGACCCTCGCGACCTTCAACGGCTGTTCGCGTCCTCCCTGATGTCCCGGGCGGCGGCAGCTCTCGCGATTGTCCCCGCCGTCGTCATCGTCGTCATCCTCCTCGACCCTCACTACGTCGCCGCTGCGTGCCTCGCCGCTGTCGCCATGACGATGAGCGGGTTCACCACCAACTGGCTGTACATCGGGATGGGCCGGCCGACGCGGATCTTCTTGACCGACGCCCTTCCCCGCTTCTTCTCGGTCCTCGCCGGGGTCATAAGCATCACCCTCCTCGACGCGCCTCTAGCCGCCTTCTCGGCTTGGCTGGTCGCAGGCTTCCTCGCGTCACCCCTATTCTCGCTCCTCCTCGAACGACCCACCTGGCAAGACTTCAGACAGGCGGAGTCGGTCGGGAGCAACTTCAGGCGTCAACGAGTCGCTCTGGCTGGCCGTGGGTTCAGTGCGATCTACATCGGGCTCCCGGTCGCCTTAGTCCAGGCATGGGCTCCAAACGCGGTGGCGGGTTTCGCGGCGGTAGAACGGCTCCTCCGGATGGGCCTGCTCGTGCTGCAGGGGGTCCCGAACAGTCTCTATAGAACCGTCGGACGAACACCACGCATCGGCTGCGGCCTCGGTCGCGTAGAGATCCAGGTGATTCGCCTCCAGGCGGGCGTGGGTGTTGTGGCTGGTCTCGTCTGCGTCCTACTCCTCCCGACCACCGTTCACCTGGTGTTCGCGGGGCAGGTGGAGGTCGGGACGTCGTCGTGTTGGGTCGCTGGCGCGATAGTCCTGCTGACTTGTCTGTCCCGCGCGACCGGGATGCTCCTCGTGTCACGCGCCGCCGTTGGCTGGGTCACGGCGAGCGCCGGGGTCGCCGCTGGAGCCGCCGTCAGCCTGCTCGCAGTCCTGCCGAGTGAGTACGGGCCAGTCGGAGCCTTGGCCGCCCTAGCGATCGCCGAGACGATGGCCTTGGCGGTTCAGGCCTATGGCCTTCACAGAAACTGCAGGCAGCCCCGGGGTCGCGCCTTCCGCGCTTCCTCCCACCCTGAGGGCGTCGGCCTCAGTGAGCCGTGACCACCCAACGGCATCAATCACGCAAACAGCGACGCGACGGCATCCGGTAGAATTTGTCTCGACGTCAAGATAACCGGCACCAGCGAGGAGCAACGAGGCACCCATGGCAACGATCTTCTACACCCTCACCGACGAGGCCCCGATGCTGGCCACGTACTCGTTCCTGCCGGTGGTGCAGGCCTTCGCCTCGACCGCAGGTGTCGACGTCGAGACCCGCGACATCTAGCTGGCCGGTCGCATCCTCGCGCTCTTCCCCGAGCACCTGACCGAGGACCAGCGCGTCGGCGACGCGCTGACCGAGCTCGGTGAGCTCGCGACGACCCCCGAGGCCAACATCATCAAGCTGCC
>JAGQUI010000107.1 GCA_020438595.1 Propionibacteriaceae bacterium
TGGCGACCTCCTTGACCAGCTCTGCGCCGATCTTCTCGTAGGGGTCCTCCAGCTCGATCTCCTTGGCGATGGACACGCCATCGTTGGTGATCGTCGGGGCGCCCCACTTCTTCTCGAGGACCACGTTGCGGCCCTTGGGGCCGAGGGTGACCCGCACGGCGTCGGCCAGGGTGTTCATACCCCGCTCCAGGCCGCGGCGCGCCTCGACATTGAACTCAATCAGCTTCGCCATGTGTGTTCGGCAATCCTTTGGCGTCTCGGGGGCAGTGCCCCACGGGTGGACTTGTCAGGGTCTTCGCCTCGATGCCCGCGACGGACGATCCTTCGATCTCATCGAGTCAGACTGGTGGCACTCTCTACCCGAGAGTGCTAACGACATGTTTAGCACTCACCTACCCCGAGTGCAAACGCCTCCGGACGGAAAACGAGCGGCGCTCCCCACCCCCAGGGAGCACCGCTCGCGTCTGTGTGAGGACGACCCCGAAGGGGATCGGGTCGTCCGCCAAGGGCCTGCGCCTGAAGCCACCCCCGGCCCGAGCCCGCCAGGGTCGGGCCGGAGGTGCCGGGCATCTCCACGGGCGGATGGCGGTCCGGCCCCGTGGCCTGTTTCCGGCGATCCACTCAACAGACGGACGTCCGATGGCTGCAGGCTAGCCACTCATCCCGGACGTTTCCGATGGAGCCGGATCGGCTCGTGGCCGGAGGGGCCGGCCACGAGAAGTACTCAACCGGTCCGGGTTCTGGAGCCGGTCAGCCAATCCTCAAGATTCGATGAAGTTCCGGACGGATCAGTCGGGCGGAAGGGTGAGGGTGAACACCGAGCCCTGGCCGACGCCGGGGCTGGACGCCGTGAGCGTGCCGCCGTGGGCCTCGGCGATCGCCGCGCTCACCGCGAGCCCGATGCCGGTGCCGCCGGCGTCCCTGGTCCGGGCGGTGTCGGTGCGGTAGAAACGCTCGAAGACGTGCGGCAGGTGTTCGGGCTCGATCCCGTCCCCGGTGTCGGCGACGCTGATCCGGGTGCCGTCGCCGCCGGTCCCCGCCGCCAGTGCCACCCGGCCCCCGGACGGGGTGTGCCGCAGCGCGTTCGAAAGCAGGTTCGCCAGCACCTGGCCGATCCGTTGCCGGTCCGCCATGACCCGCCCCCGCGGCCAGCCCTCAATCGCCAGTTCGACGCCCGCGCGGGCGTAGTCCTCTGCGGCGGCCGCCCGCGCCTCCTCGACCAGTTCGGCGACGTCGCACGGCGTCCGGTGCACCGAGAGAGCGCCCTCTGCGTCCGAGATGTCCCGCAGGTCGCCGGCCAGCCGGGTCAGCCGCCCGGCCTGCTCGGTCAGGGTGGCGAGCGTCGCCGGGTCCGCGTCCAGCACGCCGTCGCCGAGTGCCTCGACGGTCACCGACAGCGACGCGATCGGCGTGCGGAGCTCGTGGGCCAGGTCGGCCAGCAGCTGCCGGCGGGCGTCCTCGACCTCGCCGAGCCGGGTGGCCATCGCGTTGAAACTGGTCGCCAGCAGGGTGACCTCCTCGCCGGCGTCCGGCCCCAGCTGGACCCGGTGGCTGAAGTCCCCGTCCTCCACCTGCCGGGCCACGTGGCTGAGCTCGCGGATCTGCCGGCGCAGCGGACGCACCATGGCCAGCGCGATCGCGACCGCCACCAGCGAGGCCACCAGCACGGCGATCAGCAGCGAGATCCACACGGCCGACCGGAAGGCCACCTCGGCGTGCTGCAGGTCGTCGGCGGTGTCGAGCGGGCCGTGTTCGACCAGGTAGTAGTCGAACAGCCCGGGCGCGACGCTGCCCATCACGGCGCCCACCGTGGCGAGCAGGACGAGGCCGACCACCACCTCGCCGAGCAGCAGCCGCCCGTAGAACGTGCGGGTGAACCGCTCCCCCGGTCTCAGGTTCGGCATCGCCGGCTCACCCGGAGCCCATCCGGTAGCCCACCCCGCGCACCGTGATGATGTAGCGGTGCCGCGCCGGGTCGTCGCCCAGCTTGCGCCGCAGGTTGGCGACGTGCACGTCGACCAGGTGGTCGTCGCCGGTGCCCGGGTCGCCCCAGATCGACTCCAGCAGCTGCCGGCGGCTGTGGGCCAGGCGCGGACGCTCCGACAGCACGGCGAGCAGGTCGAACTCGGTGGGCGTGAGCACCACCGGGGCGCCCGCCACCCTGGCGTCGCGCGCGGACGCGTCCACCTCGAGGTCCCCGAACCGGCGCACGGGCAGCGGCGCGCCGCTCCCGCTCGTCCGCGGCCGGCGCAGCATCACCTGGACGCGGGCGACCAGCTCGCGCGCGCTGAACGGCTTGGTGACGTAGTCGTCGGCGCCCACCGAGAGCCCGATCAGCACGTCCACCTCCTCGGTGCGGGCGGTGAGCATGATCACGTAGCAGTCGCTGAACGTGCGGATCTGGCGGCACACCTCCACCCCGTCGAGGCCGGGCAGGCCCAGGTCGAGGATGACCACCGTCGGGTCGAGCCGGCGGGCCAGGTCGACCGCCTCCAGGCCGTCGCCGGTCACCGTGGTGTCGAAACCGGCCCGGTCGAGGTAGGACGCGACGACGCCGGCGAGCACCGCCTCGTCGTCGACGATCAGCACATGGCCGAGCCTGGCAGCCTGCATCCCGCACCTCCGCGGTCAGCCTAACCGCGCACCGGCCCGGAACCACGGCAGAATTGCGGCATGCCGAGCACTGCGCCCACACCGGCGGCGGACGGGACCCGTCCCCGCCACTGGGTGCGCGCGGCCGGCAACGTGCTGAACCTCTCCACGCTGCTGGGCCTGGCGATCGCCGCCGCCGGGCGATCGAGCCTGCGCCGCGGGCCCGAGGCGCTGGTCGTGGCGGAGGGCTACCGGCTGCCGCTGCCGAAGGCCGGCGCGTTCACGGTGGGCAACGTGGTGCTGGTGCCGCACGGGCTGCTCGCGGGGGTGGAACTTCGGCAGCCGGGCACCGTCGCGCACGAGGCGCGGCACAGCTGGCAGTACTTCTGGAGCCTCGGTCTGCCGTTCCTGCCGTTGTACGCGGTGGCGGCGGGCTGGTCGTGGCTGCGTCGCGGAGACCCGGCGTCCGGCAACTGGTTCGAGCGGGACGCGGGACTGGCCCGCGGCGGCTACGCCGAGGCCCCGGTCAGCAACGCCGGCCTGCGCCGGATCGCCCGCGCCCTGCACCTGGCGCGCTGAGCGACCCTTGCCGGAGCGGTGGGCACGGATCAGGATGGGGGGATGTTCCGCACTCCGCAGGTCGTGTTGTTCACCCGGCACCTGAAGCGGACGGTCGCGTTCTACACGGCGGCCGGCTTCCGCGAGGTGTCCCGCGTGCCCGCCGGGGACGATCCGAGCCACGTCGACCTCGAGCTGGACGGCTGCCGGCTCGGTCTCTCGACCGCGAGGTCGACGCGGGAGGAGCACTGGCTGGATCCGGTCACGTCCGGCCAGCGCGCAGCGGTGGTGCTGTGGACCGACGACGCCGGCGCGGGCTTCGAGCGGCTGGTCGAACTGGGTGCCACCCCGTTGCACGAGCCGCAGCCGTGGCCGGACGACCTGCTGATCGCGTGGGTCACCGACCCCGACGGGCACCTGGTCGAGGTGGTGCAGCGGGTGGCGGCGTGATCAGACCTTCAGGTTCACGCCCAGGCGGCGCGCGGTGCGCTCCTTCTGCCGGGTGGTTCGCAGCCGGCGCAGGCGCTTGACCAGCAGCGGGTCGTAGGCGAGCGCGGCCTCGCTGTCGATCAGCGCGTTCAGCAGCTGGTAGTAACGGGTGGGCGAGATGTCGAACCGCTCGCGGATCTCCGACTCCTTCGACCCCGGCAACGACCACCACTGCTTCTCGAAGTCGAGCAGGCCTGCCTGCTGGGCCGTGAGTTCGGCCGGAGTGACGGCCATGGGGTCGGACATGTGCCCCAGAGTACCCGCGAACCACATCGATGTCATTCGTCGGGCCCCGGATCGGTGGGCGTCGCCGGCGCGGCTCGGGATAGAGTGGACGACGGCCCGCGGGCAGATCATGACGTCGATGAAGTGAGGATGCTCGATGCAGTTGCTGCACGGCACGGTCCAGCACTACGCGTGGGGTACCACCGATGCGATCCCCGACCTGCTGGGCGTCCCCGCGGACGGCCAACCCGTCGCCGAGTACTGGCTCGGCGCCCACCCGCTCTCGCCGTCCGAACTCGACGGGGCGAAGCTGGACGCGGTCGTCCGCGAGCACCCCGACCTGATCGGCCAGCCCAGCCGGGACAGGTTCGGCGACCAGTTGCCCTACCTGATGAAGGTGCTCTCGGCCCGGCACGCCCTCTCGCTGCAGGTGCACCCGTCCCGCGACCAGGCCCAGGAGGGCTTCAGCCGTGAGAACGAGGCCGGCCTCGCCCTGGACGCCCCCGAGCGCACCTACCGCGACGACTGGCCCAAGCCCGAGTTGCTGATCGCACTGGACGAGTTCCACACCCTGTCCGGGTTCCGCGACCCGAAGCGCACCGCTGCCCTGTTCGCCGGTCTCGGCGTGGCCGAGGAGCTCGCGTCCGTGATCGGGCCGCTCACCGAGCGGAAGGGCCCGGCCGCGCTCGCCGAGGTGTTCCTCGACGTGCTCAGCCTGGACGGCGAGCGCGCGAAGCTCTCCGAGCTGGTCTGCGCTGCAGCCATGCAGCACAAGGACGACGACGGCGAACTCGGCGACTTCGCCCGCACGGTGATCGAGCTGGACGAGGTCTTCCCCGCCGATCCCGGCATCCTGGCCGCGCTGCTGATGAACCGCGTCGTGCTGCGGCCGGGCGAGGCCGTGTTCGTGCCTGCCGGCCACATGCACGCCCACCTGCGCGGGACGGGCATCGAGGTGATGGCCAACTCCGACAACGTGATCCGCGGCGGCCTCACCCCCAAGCACGTCGACGTCAGCGAGCTGATCAAGGTCGTCGACTTCGCCTCGGGCGAGCCCGAGGTGACGCGTCCCGAGCGCATCGCCGACGGCGTCGACCGCTACCTCACCCCCTGCCCGGAGTTCGACGTGTGGCGGGTGACGCCGTCCGGCGGGGCGACGGTGGAACTGCCCGGCAGCGGTTCGGCCCGGATCCTGCTGGTCACCGCAGGCACGGCCGACCTCGCCGTGGACGGCCCGTCGCTGCACCTCGACAAGGGCGACTCCGCGTTCCTGCCGGCCGCCGACACCAGCGCGAGGCTCTCCGGCGACGCGGTCGGGTTCGTGACGGCGTCCGGCCTGCGCTGAGATGACGCAGGGTACGGAGCCGGGCCGCCCCCGTTCCGGTCCATCGGCTGCCGTCGGAGGTGAGGTTCCCGGCTCCGTCCTCGCCGCGCTGCACCGGCTGGTCGAGGCCGACGCCCGCCCCGTCCTGCTGATCGACGGCGGCGCGGGCTCGGGCAAGACCAGCCTCGCCGCCGCGCTGGCCGCCGCCTGGCCGGACGACCGGCCCGTGCAGGTGGTGGGGCTGGACGAGCTCTACCCGGGCTGGGGCGGGCTCGCCGCCGGCTCGGCCCAGGTGCCGCGGGTGATCACCGGGTCCGGGTTCCGAACCTGGGACTGGGCCGCCGGACGCCCCGGAGCGTGGCGCGCGCTGGACGCGTCCGCTCCGCTGGTCGTGGAGGGCTGCGGCGCGCTCACCCCGGCCAGCCGGCCGCTGGCGGGACTGGCGCTCTGGCTCGACGTGGACGCGGTGACCCGCCGCCATCGTGCGCTGGCGCGGGACGGCGCGACCTTCGCCTCCCACTGGGACGACTGGGCCGCCCAGGAGGCCGCCCACTGGCTCGCGGACCACCCGCGTGACCTGGCCGACATCGTTCTGCGCACCTGAACCCAGCGATCGGCGCCCGGGTTTGGCACAATGGTGCGCCGGGCGAGAGCCCACGCCGCGTTAGCTCAGTTGGCAGAGCCCCGATCTTGTAAATCGGCTGTCGGGAGTTCGATTCTCCCACGCGGCTCCGAGAGCAGCCCCGGACCAGCTGGAGCCAAACCTTCACCTTCGGCCAGTCCTCGCTGACCGAAGGTGAACTCATCCCCCCGATCTCTTGGCACCCGCGATGTCCAGCGTTTGGCTGGATCGCACGAACCCCGATCGGAGGAGTGAAGTGTCCGAACTGATTCTCGTCGTGGACGCCGCGTGCGTCCCGTGCAGCACCCTGGGCAGGGAGGTGCAGCAGATCCCCGGCATCCGGATGATCGACCTGGACAGCGCCGAGTCGCTCACCCTCGGCACCCGGGAGCTCGCCCCGTGCCTGGTCGAGGCCGATCCGTCCGGGACGACGCGGATCCGCACCGGCTGGTCGATGAGACTCCGCCTGGCCCGGCACCTCGGCTGGCGACGGGCCCACCGCTGGGTCGCGCTGCTCCTCGCGGAGTCGCGGGCCCGCCAGGAGCGGGTGGACGGTACTCGCCGCTCACTCCTGCTCGGCGGCCTCCTCGGCGGGCTGGCGGTTGCGGTCGGTATCACTCCTGCCGCTGCGGCGACCGGCAGGAGCCGTCGCGCGCTGACCAGCGCCGAACTCGCCAAGAGCATCGCCGCCGTCAACACCCGCACCCGCCGGGCCGCGGCGGCGACCCGCGGCTACCGGATCTCAGACGGCTCGGTCGACGCGCACGCGCTCGTCCTCCCCGACGGTGGTGTCCTGATGATCCCGCTCAGCCTTCCGGAGCAGGCGTTCGTCGTCGATGGCGCCTCGGCCGGTCTGGCCTACTCGACGCTGGAAGGCGTGCGGTTCGCGCAGATCACCCGCTCCGGCCGCCATCTTGCCGTCCGGGGTACTGCGAATGCGACCGTGGCCGAGGCGACCCCGATGAGCGTGTCACGCTTCTCCAAGTGCTTCGTCAACTGCCTGGGCTCGGAGGTCGAGTTCGACTGCATCGTCGACTGCGCCTTGCTGAACACGCTCGAGTGTTTCCTGTGCGCGGGCTACCTCGGCGTGAGCTGCGCGCTCAAGTGCGCCAAGTACTTTTGACAGTCATGGCGCACCTCCTGATCGATCCGCAGCTCGGACCGCACGCCCTCGCCGGAGTCGCAGGGGCCCTCGGTGACGAGGTCGTCGTGCGTCCGGCGAGCCCGGTGCGCACCCCGGTTGGCGCCCTGCAGGCCGAGAGTGAGCTCGACGAACTCCTCAACGGTGGGGCGTCCTGGGGCAGCGTCGTGGGCTTCGGCCACGGCGCGTCCGTCGCTGCCGGTCTGGTGGCCGCGGGACGGGCGGAAAGCGCCGTCCTCGTCGACCCGCCCCACATCGTCGCGGGTGACCGGGAACTGGCCGCCGCGCATCGCGCCGACCGATCTGGGGAGCGGCTGACCCGGGGGGTGGCGGCGCTCCCGCCGGGCGCGATGGACGCGGACCCGCGAGGCCCGTTCCCGGATGCGTTCTACCTCGCCGCGGCGATCCAGCTCACCGACGACCCACGCCTCCAGGCCGAATACGCGCGGGTCTGGCGGGCGGCGGAGGAGGAGCGCCAGCCCTACGACCTTGGCCTCGGCCTGCAGCCACGCGATCCGGAGCGACTGAACTGGCTATCCACCTGGAAACGGCCCGACCTCGACACCACGGTCTGGCTCAGCCAGGATCGGGACGCCTTCGCGCGCGCCCTGCGCGCCCGTGCCCCGGGCCGTCCGCTGGTCGAGCAACCATGGGGTGCGTTGGTCTGGCTATTTGCGCCGGAGCAACTGGCGAGCGCCCTCGCCACCGTCCTCGGCCACAAACCTGGCTGAGATCGCCGGGGGACCGCGTCCTCAGCCAGCTCGCGAAGGTTCGAGCCGGTCAGCCGGCCGCCGGACGCCCCCGCTGCCTCCACCATCCCTGGAGCACCACGAACACCAGCAGCGCCAGGGAGACGTACCACAGGTAATTGCCGTAGGTCTGCATCAGGGCCACGGCGGGCTTCCCGATCCAGTAGCCGGCGGCCAGACACCCGCCGACGACCACCGCCGAGGAGATCAGCGACACGGTCAGGAACTTCGCCAGGCTGGTGCCGGCCTCCCCGAGCACCGCGACGATCACGCCGCGGCCGGGCACGCCCGGCACCAGCGACACGGCGAGCGCGAGGGTCTCGTACTTGCGGGCGAACCTCGCGGCGCGCTCGTTCACCCGCCGGGCCCGCTCCGAGCGGCCCGACCACACCTCGATCAGTTCACGGCCCCACAGCCGTCCGGCCCACCAGTAGATCCAGTCGAACTTGATCAGGCCGATCGTGCCGAGCACCCAGATCAGCGGCCACCA
>JAGQUI010000108.1 GCA_020438595.1 Propionibacteriaceae bacterium
CTTTGTACTTGCCGCCGGGCATGATCGACGGCCCCCACAGGGCGCCCTCTTCCCCGCCCGAGATGCCGCAGCCGACGAAGTGGAAGCCCTTGGCGCTGAGCTCCTCGTTGCGGCGGTTCGTGTCCGGGAAGTGCGAGTTGCCGCCGTCCACGATGATGTCGCCCGGCTCGAGCAGCGGGACGAGAGCGTCGATCGTCGCGTCCGTCGCGGCCCCGGCCTTCACCATCAGGACCATCCGGCGCGGCCGCTTCAGGCTCGCCACGAACCCCGCGAGGTCCTCGGACGGCACGAACGCCCCCTCCGCGCCGTGGTCAGCGACCAGGTCGTGGGTACGGGACGCCGTGCGGTTGTACAGCGCCACCGTGTGCCCGTGCCGGGCGAAGTTGCGGGCGAGGTTGCTGCCCATCACGGCGAGGCCCACCACCCCGATGTCGGCGGTGGCTGTGGCTGCGGGGTCGGGGGTCATCTGTGTGCTCCTGTGCGTTCTGCTGCTCGGTACGTACCCAATCAACCAGCCGGCCGCGCTCCGCTCAACAAGTTGCCGGAGGTTGCCGGTGTGCGGCGGCAATTCGAGTGCAACACACGGCAACGAGTGGGTCTGTGGGCGCATCCGGGCAACGATGTCGGCATGGCCCGCCTTGCCCTCGACCCCGACCGGATGCTGCCGTCCGAGCCCGCCCTGCGATCCGTGGCGCGGGAGCTCTACGGCTCCGTCCGGGAGTTGCCGATCTTCTCTCCGCACGGCCACGTGCCCGCGCAGTGGCTGGCCGACGACGAGCCGTTCGCCGATCCCACCTCGCTGCTGATCACCCCCGACCACTACGTGACCCGGCTACTACACGCCAGCGGCACCGCCCTCGACCAGCTGGGGGTCGGCCAGGACGACTTCACGCCCGGGCAGTCCCGCGAGGCGTTCCGGACGCTGTGCGCGAACTGGCACCTGTACCGCGGCACCCCGGTCCGGTTCTGGCTGGAATCGGAGCTCGCCGACATCTTCGGACTGGACCTCGCCCCGTCCGCCGACACCGCGGACGCGCTGTACGACGCGATCGCCGAACGCCTCGCCACCCCCGCCTTCCGGCCGCGCGCCCTGTACGACCGCTTCGGGATCGAGTTCCTCGCCACCACCGACGACCCCTGCGACGACCTCGGCCACCACGCCCGGCTCGCCGCCGACCCCGGCTTCACCGGACGCGTCGTGCCGACCTTCCGTCCCGACCGGTACCTCGAACCCGCGCGCGCCGACTGGAACGCCCTGACCGACCGGCTCGGCGAGGTGAGCGGCCTCGAGGTCGGCAGCTACGCCGGCTGGGTGGCCGCGATGGAGAACCGGCGGGCGTACTTCGCGGCCCACGGTGCGATCTCGTCCGACCACTCGCACGCGGACGCCCGGGTCGAGCCCCTCGACGCCACGGAGGCCGAACGCCTCTACGCCCTGGCCCGTCGCGGCACGATCACCACCGCCGAGGCCGACACGCTGCGTCGCGCCATGATGTTCGAGCAGGCCCGGATGGCCGCCGACGACGGCCTGGTGCTGACCATGCACCCCGGGGTGTTCCGCAACCACCACCCGGCGACCTTCGCCCGGTACGGGGCCGACGTGGGCGCGGACATCCCGATGCAGGTCGAGTTCACCCGGGCCGTGCAGCCGATGCTGGCGGCGTTCGGCACCTCACCGCGCTTCCAGGTGGTCTTCTTCACCATCGACGAGACCGTCTACGCCCGTGAACTCGCGCCGCTGGCCGGCTTCTACCCGAGCGTGTTCATCGGCGTGCCGTGGTGGTTCATCGACGCGCCGGACGCGATGGCGCGGTTCCGCGCGTCCATCACCGAGACCGCAGGGTTCACCCGCACGTCCGGGTTCATCGACGACACCCGCGCGTACCTCTCGATCCCGGCCCGGCACGACCTGAGCCGCCGGATCGACGCCGGCTACCTCGCCCGGCTCGTTGCGGAGCACCGGCTCAGCATGGATGAAGCGATCGAGACCGCCCACGAACTCGTGGCCGGCAACCCCAGGAGGGCGTTCAAGCTATGACCGTGACCACCCCAGTCCAGACCCTGTCCCGCGCCCGCCACGGACGCCCGGCCGCCCCGGTGCGGATCGTCCACCTGGGCGTCGGCAACTTCTTCCGGGCCCACCAGGCCTGGTACACCGAGCACGCGCCGGACGCCGCCGAGTGGGGTATCGCCGCGTTCACCGGACGCTCGGCCGCGATCGCCGACGCCCTGCGTCCGCAGGAGGGCCTGTACACGCTGATCACGCGCGGCGCTGCCGGCGACGAGTTCGAGGTGATCTCGAGCGTGTCGGCCGTCCACGCCGCCGACGAGCACGCCGCCCTGCTCGGCTACTTCCGCTCCCCCGCGCTGGCGATCGTCACCCTCACCGTCACCGAGGCCGGCTACCACCGCGGCCCCGACGGCGGGCTCGACCTCGCTGCCCCGGACGTGGCCGCGGACCTCGCCGCCCTGCGCACCGCGCCGGACGCACCCGTCCGCACCGCACCGGGACGCCTCGTCGCCGGGCTGCTGGCCCGCCGCGACGCCGGGCTCGGACCGCTGGCGATCGTGTCCTGCGACAACCTCTCCGGCAACGGCGAGGCGCTCGCCCGCGTGGTGTACGACCTGGCCGTGGAGGTGGACCCCTCGCTGGTCGGCTGGATCGCGGCCAACGTCCGGTTCGGCACCACGATGGTCGACCGGATCACCCCGGCCACCACGGACGAGCACCGGGCGGCAGTGCAGGACGCCCTCGGCGTCCACGACGCCGCCCCCGTGCCCACCGAGCCGTTCGCCGAGTGGGTGATCCAGGGCGAGTTCCCCGCCGGGCGACCCGCCTGGGAGGAGGCCGGGGCCCGGATCGTGCCGGACGTCGAGCCGTTCGAGCGCCGCAAGCTGGCCCTGCTGAACGGGTCGCACTCGCTGCTGGCCTACGCGGCCACGATCGTCGGCCACGAGACCGTCGCCGACGCCATCACCGACCCGCGGTGCCGCGGCTGGGTGGAGCAGTGGTGGGACGAGGCCTGCGCGCACCTCCCGCTGCCCGAGGACGAGCTGGAGGCCTACCGCGAGGCGCTGATCGAGCGCTACCTCAACCCGAACATCCGGCACGCCCTGGCCCAGATCGCCTCCGACGGCTCGCTGAAGCTGCCGGTACGGATCGTGCCCACGCTGCGCGCCGAGCTCGCCGCCGGCCGGACGCCCCGGGGTGCCTGCCGCGCGGTCGCCGCCTGGGTGCTGCACCTGCGCGGCGCCGGCGCCCCGGTACGGGACGTGAACGGCGACGCCGTCCCGGCCCTCGCCGACGGCACCCTCGAGGAGACCGTGGCGAAGGTACTGGCCTTCCTCGTCCCCGAACTCGCCGAACGCGCGGATCTCCGCGAAGCTGTCCTCGACGAGGCCCGTGTCCTCGGGGAACTCGGCTGAGCCCGCCCAGACCACCCCGGCCGGGTCCACCGAAGGGCTGCCGGAACCGAGCCAGAAAGGCCACTCATGAAGATCCGCAGCGACGCCCGCTGGTCACTCGTCGTGCCCACCTCGATGGGAGTGCGGCTCGTCCCCGAGCAGCGGCAGCCGGTGCACACCACCGACCGCTTCCAGCTCCAGACGACCAGCGCCGAGACCAACGTCGCGTCCGTCCTGTCCTACCTCGGAGAACCCACGAAGGTGCTCACCGCGTTCGTGGCCGGGTCGCCGGTCGCCGCGTTCATCAAGGCCAACCTGCGCGCCCGCAACATGAGCTACGAGGGTCCGGAGCTGCCCCAGGGCGGCGCCTGGGGACTCCGCCACCAGTTCAACATCGCGGACGCCGGCTTCGGCGGACGCGCCCCCCGGGTCTGGAACGACCGGGCGGGCGAGGTGGGCCGCGAACTCAGCGTCGACCAGTTCGATCTGGACCGGCTGTTCGGGACGGAAGGGGTGAAAATCCTGCACCTGTCCGGGCTGATCGCCGCGCTGTCGCCGAAGACGTCGGTCTTCTGCCTCGAGCTGGCCCGGGCCGCCAAGGCGCACGGGACCGTGATCAGCATGGACATGAACTACCGCGCCTCGTTCTGGAAGGGCCGGGAGGAGGAGCTGGGCCAGGCATTCCGCGAACTCGCCGGCCTGTGCGACATCCTCTACGGCAACGAGGAGGACTTCCAGCTGTGCCTGGGGATCCAGGGCCCGGAGGCCGGCGGTGAGGACATCGAGGCCAAGATCGAGTCGTTCACCGAGATGATCGGGCGGATCCGGCAGGCCTACCCCGGCGCGAGTTGGATCGGCACGTCCCTGCGCGAGGTCGTCTCGGCGAACCAGCACCGCTGGGGCATGATCCTGTTCCACGGGGACGAGTTCGCCGTCCTGCCCCTGCGCGACATCGATGTGCTCGACCGCATCGGCGGTGGCGACAGCTCGGTCGGCGGTGTGCTGTACGGCATCCTGCAGGGCTGGGACGTCGAGCGCTGCGCCCAGTTCGGCTGGGCGGCGGGCGCGATGGCGGCCACGTCCGTCACCGACTACGCCGCACCGGCCGACGAGGACCAGGTCTGGGCCATCTGGCAGGGCAACGCGCGCGTGCAGCGCTGACGCCGACCACTGACCGACGCTGACCGGACCCACCGCTCCCCCGGGCGGCGTGCACCGCGGCGCGCCCGCGGACTTCCCCGGCGGGGGCCACGCAGGCGGCGTCGCACTCCGCTCTCCGACGGCTGCCGGCGCCCGGGTCGTGAGTCGACTTGCACTCTGGATGTTGCCAGGGAGCCCGCAGAGCGCTTCATCAGCACATCGAGAGTGCAAATCCGCTCGCCGGCGCGGCGGCCGGTGGCCGTTCGCCTTTGAAGGCCCGCGTGTGATTGCCAACTCCTGGTTGCCTGGTCCACCTCGACCTCGATACCGGAAGATCCTTCGGACGTTCACCAAGTAGTCGAAGCGGAACATCCGCTCATCATCGGCGAGGTTCGCAAATCGTTGGTGACGGGCAGGCGGCGGTCTAGTAGCGATGCTGGATGAGTGCCCGGAACGCGTCCGCAGACTCGGCTAAGTCGACGCGGGGCCATCCCGACTGTTCCGTGTGGCCGGTCCAGCTGAGGTGAACGAGGGCGGCGGTGTCGTCGCTGGTCACCATCCCGAGCGCACGAAGGCTTCTGCCGCGAGTTCGGCGATCGGTTTCGGTATCGGCGGGTTGGGTCAGTTCTTCCCGAACCGCTGTTGGGCGGCCTGGCGGGTGGTGTCGAGTGCGGCGGCAATGATCGTCCAGGAGTCGCCGGCCTCGCGGGCGGCCTTCACGGCATCACGGAGTTCGGCCTCGGCGTCGGTGATGTGTTGACGGGCGGCGAGGATGCGCCGGAACGGCACCGCGTCACGGGCAGGGTTAACGGCCGGGTCGAGGGTGTCGAGTCCGGTGGTGTCGGGGCTGGTCTTGATGCTCATCTGGTCACCTCATCTCAGGTAGTCGTAGAACTTCGGGCGGAGTAGGTCGGCGTGGATGATCCGGGTCGGTGAACCCGCAGGTACCGCGACCTTCTCCAGGAGCCGGCCGTGCCGGTCGGCGCCGATGACCAGCAGCCGCTCCTCGCCTTCGTAGTCGTACTCGACAAGGCGGATGGCGTGGAGCCAGGCGTGCTGGATGTCAGCGTCCTCGACCCCGTGCTTGCGCGCGGAGCCGCGGATCTCCATACGTCAAGACTAGCTTGACACCCAACCTGAATGTCAAGACCGCCTTGACGCACGATCCTGCCGCAGACCTCGCGGTCGATCGTGCCGAGCCGGGTGCATTCGACGGATACCCACGCCCTCTCATGGCTCTGGAACTGGATCCAGAAAGCCCTCTCGAAGGCCGAACTCCAGGAGCAGCTGATCGCGTGCGTCACTCGGTGGCCAGCTCGCCATAAGCACGCCGAGCGTATTTAGCGATGCGGCGGCACGCTCAATGCGTCCCTCAACCTCGGCGGAACGCTCACCCGACACCACTCGCACGCAGCCGTCGTTGACGCGATCCAGGAGGCAGCGCGCCTAGTCGGCCGCAGTCGCGCCACCCGCATCCTCGCCCCCACCGCCGAGCACCTGCATGAAGGTCCGCCGAGCCTCCAAGAGCCCCGGCAACCCGCCGACGCTCTAGGCCACGATGGCATGCCTCACCGACCTCAGGTGCCAAGCTGCCGTTGGCAACCACCGCGAGTACAACGAGGAACACCAGCGCGACTGCAACCATCCAGATGGAGGATTCCCAGCCCGGCTGAAGAAGTACCTTCAGCGACCAGAGCAGAACGAGAACGAACGCCGAAGCCTGCAGGCCCAACTGGCGAAGGACTCTTCCGGACGCGGTCGACACCGGGGAACCATGGGACGTCACCGTGCCTGGCTCACGAGCGCTCCGACGGTCGCCTCGTCTACGACCTCCAGACCCGGCCGGCGAGATCCAGTTCGCAGCCCTCCCCGGAAGCTGGGTCTGATCAGGACTGGCCGTCCACCCAACGCACGGATCTACCGAAGGTGATCGGAAGTTCAGACGGCTCGGAATGGTTCGATTCGGTCCAGGCTGTTGCCGAGGTGGTCCTTCTCGATCTCGAGGTCGTAGCGGGTCTGGAGGTTGAGCCAGAACCGGTCGCTGGTACCGAAGTAGCGGGCCAGTCGCAACGCGGTGTCGGCGGTGATGCGGCGCTTGCCGTGGACGATCTCGTTGATCCGTCGCGGCGGCACGCCGATCGCGACCGCGAGCCGGTTCTGGCTGACCCGGAGGGGCTCAAGGAACTCCTCCATCAGGATCTCGCCGGGATGGATCGGGGCAATGGTCGTCATGGCTGGCACCTCCTCAGTGGTAGTCGACGATCTCGACGTCGGTGGATCCGGCGTCGCTCCAGGTGAAGCAGATCCGCCACTCCTGGTTGATCCGGATGCTGTGCTGGCCGACCCGATCCCCCCGGAGGGCTTCGAGCCGGTTGCCCGGCGGCACCCGGAGATCGTCCAGGGTCTCTGCGGCGTCCAGCATCACCAGCTTGCGCAGGGCGACTCGTTCGATCCGCGGGTCGATGGTCTTGACTCGTTGTCGTGACCAGAGGCGCTCGGTTGCAGCGTCCCGAAACGACCTGATCACTCACCCACTATAACGCATCGCGTCATACCCGCTCGTGCCGCGGAGTTCGCCGCACTGCGCGAACGCCGCAGCCCCGTTCCGGCCCGCTGGTGCGGCACCAGCCGTAGTCTGAGGGCGTGGCGGAGCAGCGCAGCACCCCGGTCACCATCTACGACGTCGCCAAGGCCGCCGGGGTGGCCCCGTCGACGGTGAGCCGTACGTTCGCCCGTCCGGGGCGGGTGAACGCCGAGACCGCAGCCCGGATCCGGCAGGTCGCCGACGAGCTGGGCTACCGCGCCAACCCGGTCACGCAGGCGCCGGTCACCTCCCGGACGAAGCTGATCGCGCTGATGGTCTCCGACGTGGCCAACCCGTTCTACTCCCAACTGATCCGCGGCGCGCAGTTCGCCGCGACCGAGGCCGGCTACGAGATCCTGCTGGCGGACTCGCGCGAGTCGGCCACCCGGGAACGCGCCGCACTGGAGCGGCTCGCGCCGGTGGTGGAGGGGTTCGTGATCGGCAGCTCCCGGATGTCCGACTCGGCCCTGCGCGCGATGGCCAAGCAGCGGCCCATGGTGGTGCTGAACCGCGCGCTGCTGGACGTACCGAGCGTGGTCACCGACAACACGGCCGGCGTCCACGCCGCCGTCGAACTGCTGCGCGACCTCGGCCACGATGCCGTGACGTATGTCGCGGGCCCGGAGGCGTCCTGGGCGGACGGCGTGCGCTTCCGCGCGCTGCGCGACCACGGCGGGCGCGGGGGACTCGCGATCACCCGGATCGGGCCGTTCCTGCCCACGTTCGAGGGCGGGCTGGCGGCATCCCGGACGCTGCTGGAGAAGCTGCCCACCGCCGTGATCGCGTACAACGACCTGATGGCGGTCGGTGTCATGCACGGCCTGCTGCGGGAGGGCATAGCGGTGCCCGAGCGGGTCAGCGTGATCGGCTTCGACGACATCCTGATCTCCCGGATCACGCTGCCCACCCTGACCACCGTCGCTGCCCCGATGCGGCAGATGGGCACCACCGCGGTGAAGAACGTGGTGGCGATGATCAACGGGGCCAGGCCCCGCAGCACCGA
>JAGQUI010000109.1 GCA_020438595.1 Propionibacteriaceae bacterium
CGCCAGGCGGATCGCCTGGCGCCCGGCTTACTGCGAGATCGCCTGGAACTGCCAGGTCACGGAGCCGGTCTGGCTCTGGACGAGACCAGAACCCGCGGTGACCTTGAAGCACAGGTAGGCGGGAGCGCCGGCGACCGTGGTCGGCGAGCCCATGTTCAGGCTGATCGTGCTGGCGCCGGTCACCGAGGTGACGGCGGTGCCGGCCGCGACGACCGTCGTCCCGGTCGTGCTCGTCGTGCAGCCCGCCGAGGCGGTCTTGACAACCTCGTAGGTCAGGTTGGTCACGGTGCCGGTGCTCGTCGGAGCGAGCATCGTGACGGTCGCGTTGTTCGTGGTGCCCGCTCCGAGACGGAGCGCGAACGGCGCTGCGACGACGTCGCCCGGGGTGAGATTGCTCACCGGGGCCGTGAAGCTGAGCGTGCCCGCCGCAGCACTCGACACGTGCTCGCTGAAGGTGGCCTGCGACGCGTCGACCGCGCCCTCGAGGTTGAAGTAGCCGGCCGTGAAGGTGGCCTTGGCGTACTCGGAGTCGTTCCACGATGCCAGGGTGGCCATCGTGCCTACGCCGAGGACGAGGCCCCCGGCCAGGACTGCTGCGACCTTGCGACCCCTCTGCCGCTTGGTCTCGGTGGTGGTGTTCACTGTTGCGCCTCTTTCTTGGTCCCCTAATGGACGGATGAGTAACTGGAGATTATCCGGATGTGCGTCCAGGATTCAATGTGCAACTAAACCCTGATGGCGCCGCCAGCGGTGTTTCTTAATCATGGTTAACGCCTGAGCGCAGGGTCCTTGGGCCGCCTAAAATGCCTTGTCACCTACGTGAGTGGCACCCGGAAGAGCACCTGTCACTCACCCGGATGACATTACGGAAATCGACATTCTGTCACTCGCGAGGGGGACCTCATTAATGAACCGGTCACCCATTTGGGGACGTCCTGCAAATTCAGAATCGTCACCCTTTCGGGGACGCCCGCTCGACGTCCACCCGCCCCGGATGCAGAGCAGGAGCGGGCGACCCGAAGGGCGCCCGCTCCTGATTGCCCAGGGCCTCAGAAGGCCCGCAGCACCGCCTGGCAGCGCTGCTCCGCGACCGCCACCGCCGCCGCCCGGGCCGCAGCCGTCTCGGCGTCGGTCAGGGTACGGTCCGGTGCCCGGAACCGCAGCGCGAAGGCCAGCGACCGGTGGCCGGCGGGCACCTGGCCGCCCGTGTAGACGTCGAACAGGCTGATCGACTCCAGCAGCTCGCCGGCGCCGTCGACGAGGGCCCGCTGCACCGCGCCCACGCCCACGCCGTCGGGGACGACCAGTGCGACGTCCTCCTTCGCCACGGGATGTCCGGAGACCGGCGCGATCGAGCCGATCGGCGGCGCGAGCCGCACCAGCGTGTCCAGGTCCAGCTCGACCGCCGCGGTCCGCTCCGGCAGTCCGAACGCATGCACCACGTCGGGGTGGAGTTCGCCCGCGTGGCCGATCACCACATCGCCGAGCCGCAGTTCGGCGCACCGGCCGGGGTGCCAGGGCGCCTGCTCGGCCGCCCTGCGTTCCAGGGTGGCGCCGAGGGCCGCTGCGGCCTCGTCGGCGAACGCGAAGGCCTGCTGCCACCCGGCGGGCTCGCCGGGGCCGGTCCAGCCCGGCCGGCGCCACTGCCCGCACAACACCGCGGCCAGGTGTCGGGGCTGCCGGGGCAGCGCGGCCTCGATCGCGGCCAGTTCGTCGGCGGACGGACGGTGCTCGACCGACGGGATCGGCGCGGGCCCACCCGAGCCGGCGAAGAACACGCTGCCGGCCTCGTAGAGGGCCAGGTCGTCGTTGCCGCGCGAGGTGTTGCGCCCGACGGCGGCGAACAGACCGGGCAGGATGGACGTGCGCAGGTACGGCGCGGTCTCGGCCAGCGGGTTCGCCAGCCGGACCAGAGCACGCCGATCGTCCTGTGCCGTGACGCCCATCCGGTCGAGATCCTCCGCACTCGCGAACGGGAACGTGAGCACCTCGACGAAGCCGGAGTCGGCCAGCCGGGCCCCGATCGCTCGCCGGGCGCGCTGGCCCCGGGTCAGGCCACGGCCCACGGGCGCGGTCGGCACGATCGAGGGCAATGTGTCGAAGCCGACCTTGCGGCCGACCTCCTCGACGTAGTCGTAGGCATCGCGCAGGTCCGGACGCCAGGTCGGCGGCACCAGGCTCAACCGCGCCTGCCCTGTGCTTGTCGAAGCGTCGATCTCGACGTCGCAGCCGCTCTCCCGCAGGATCTCGACCACTCGTTCGGTCGGCACGCGCACGCCGAGGATCGCCGAGGGCAGCTGGGCGTCGATCGCCTGCAGCGGCATCGCCGGGACCGCGCCGGCCACGGTCTCGTCCTCGGACAGCGTGCCGCCGGCCAGCTCGACCAGCAGCCGCGCGGCGAGGTGCGCGGCGCTGTAGGCGGCGTTCGGGTCGACCCCGCGGTGGAACCGCCGGGACGCCTCGGACGGCAGGTTGTGCCGGCGCAGGGTGCGCGAGATGGTGTTCGGTTCGAACTGCGCGGCCTCGATCACCACGTCGGTGGTGGTGCCCCGCAGCTCGGTGGACGCACCGCCCATCACCCCGGCCAGACCGATCGGCCCGGTGTCGTCGGTGATCAGCAGGTCGTCGGGGTCGAGCGTGCGGGCCTGGTCGTCGAGCGTGACCAGGCTCTCCCCCGCGTTCGCCTTGCGCACCACGATCGGGCCGCGCAGCAGGGTCGCGTCGTAGGCGTGCAGCGGCTGCCCGGTCTCGAGCATCACGTAGTTGGTGATGTCCACCGCCAGCGAGATCGACCGCATGCCCGCCATCACCAGCCGGCGGGCCATCCAGCGCGGTGTCGGCACGCTCTGGTCGATGCCGGTGACGGTGAGCGCGACGAACAGGGGGCACGACGGGTCGGCGAGCTGCACCGGGTAGCCGTCCCTCTTCGTCGCCGGGGTCGCCCTGTCCACGACGTCGGTGAACCGGACGCCGAGGTTCTGGCCGGACTCCCTGGCCAGCCCGCGGATGCTCAGGCAGTACCCGATGTCGGGGCTGACGTCGATCTCGAGCACGTCGTCGCGCAGCACCAGGTACTCCGCAGGGTCGTCGCCGGGTGCCAGGCCCGCGTCCGCCGGGAGCACGATGATGCCGGTGTGGTCGTGCCCGATGCCGAGCTCGTCCTCTGCACAGATCATGCCGTCGGAGACGTGGCCGTAGGTCTTGCGGGCGGAGATGGCGAAGCCGCCGGCCAGCACCGAGCCCGGCAGCGAGACCACCACCAGGTCGCCCACGGCGAAGTTGTGCGCCCCGCAGACCACGCTGCGGCAGCCCTGGCCGAAGTCGGGGTGCGGCTGGTTGTGCTCGGGCCCCACATCCACCTGCACCCAGCGGATCGTCTTGCCGTTCGACTGCGGCTCGTCGACGGAGGCCAGCACGCGGCCGACGACCACGGGACCGGTGACCTCGGCGCCGAGTTCGTCCACCTTCTCGACCTCGAGACCGGCCCGGATCAGCACCTCGCCCAGCGCGCGGCCGGTCATGCCCTCGGGCAGGTCGACATGCTCGGCGAGCCAGCTCAGCGGCGCCCTCATCGTGCCATCCCCTTCAGTGAGCGGCTGAACCGCACGTCGCCCTCCACCATGTCGCGCATGTCCGCGGCGTTGTTGCGGAACATCAGCGTCCGCTCGATGCCCATGCCGAACGCGAAGCCGGAGTACACATCGGTGTCGATGCCGCAGGCGGCCAGCACGCGGGGGTTCACCACGCCGCAGCCGCCCCACTCGATCCAGCCCTGGGACTTGCAGGTGCGGCACGGCGCGTCCGGGTTGCCCACGGAGGCCCCGTGGCAGACGAAGCACTTCAGGTCGACCTCGGCCGACGGCTCGGTGAACGGGAAGTAGTGCGGACGCATCCGGGTCTCGATGTCGTCGCCGAACATCGAGCGGGCCAGGTGGTCCAGCGTCCCCTTCAGGTGGGCCAGCGAGATGCCCTTGTCGACGACCAGCCCCTCGAGCTGGTGGAACACCGGCACGTGGGTGGCGTCGAACTCGTCGGCCCGGTACACCTTGCCCGGGCAGACCACGTAGATCGGCAGTTCACGGTCGAGCATGGTGCGCGCCTGCACCGGAGAGGTGTGGGTGCGCAGCACGACGTTGTTCTCCAGCGGCGCCACGAAGAGGGTGTCGCTGGTGCCGCGCGCGGGGTGGTCGGGACCGATGTTGAGGGCGTCGAAGTTCAGCCACTCCCCCTCGGCCTCCGGGCCCTCGGCGATCTCCCAGCCCATGTCGATGAACACGTCGCCCATCAGGTCCATCAGGGCGGTGATCGGGTGCCGGGCGCCCTCCGGCCCCAGCTCGACGGGCAGGGTGACGTCGATCCGCTCGTCCACCAGGCGCTGCTCGAGTTCCGCCGCGCCGACCTCGTCCTCGCGGGCCGCGAGCGCGGCGTTGATCGCCGCACGGGCGGCGCCGAGCCGCTGGCCGGCGTCCTTGCGCTCCGGGCCGGGCAGCGTCCCGATCGCCCGGTTCGCCAGGGCCAGCGGCGAACGCTCTCCGGCGTGCGCGGCGCGGGCGGCCTTCAGGTCCGCACCGGACGCGGCAGCGGCGAACGCAGCGAGTGCCTCGGCGACCATCGCCTCGATCGCGGCTGGGCTCAGGTCGGCCGATTGCTCTGGGGGCATCGCTGTGGGTTCTCCTCGAATCAGTTGGACGCGCGCTGCGCGCTCGCGCTGGCGTACAGGCAGACGGCGGCGGCAGTGGCCAGATTAAGGCTCTCGGCCTGCCCGTAGATGGGCACGGCCACGGTGTGGTCGGCGAGCGCGAGGTGCTCGACCGGCAGGCCCCACGACTCGTTGCCCATCACCCAGGCGGTCGGGGCCTCCAGCGCCGCGTCCAGGTCGGTCAGGTCGGTGCCGGCGGCGCCGTCGGTGGCGAAGATCTGCATGCCGGCCTTCCGGCACGCCGCGATCGCCTCGGCGAGGTCGACGCCGACGACGATCGGCAGGTGGAAGATGCTGCCCACGCTGGCCCGGACAGTCTTCGGGTTGTACACCTCGACCGAGTCCGAGCTGAGGATCACCGCGTCGGCGCCGAACGCATCCGCGCACCGGATCACGGTGCCGGCGTTGCCCGGGTCGCGCACCTGCGCGCAGATCACGACCAGCGAGACGTCCTTGCGACGGTGCTTCTTGCGGGGCTTGTCCTCGTTCTTGGGCTTCTTCTTCTTGCCGAGCACCGACTTCAGCGGCACGTCGATCGCGCGCGCGACGGCCACCACGCCCTGTGGCGTCACGGTGTCGGTCATCGTGGCGAGGTTCTGCTCGCTCACCCCGTAGTACGTGACACCGGCCTCCTTGGCGAGGTCGAGCAGGTCGACGTTGTCCATCGCGGCGGCCCAGCGGAAGAAGACCGCCTCCACCACACCGGGAATGCGCAGGGCCTCGCGTACGGCCTGGCGGCCCTCGACGAGGAACTTGCCGGTGTCCTTGCGCTCCTGGCGGCGTTGCAGCGCCCGCGCCGCACGCAGGACGGCCTGCGACGGCTCGGGGAGTTCGATCGAAGCGACGGTCATCGTCGGTCCTCTTCTCGGATGTGGTGAACGGCCGGGCCCTTCGCGGGCCCGGCCGTCGGTGACCTCTGGGGTCAGGCGGCCTGGGCCGGCTGGTTGGCCTTGGCGAGCTCCACCAGGGCCGCAAAGGCGCCGCTGTCGTTCACGGCGAGCTCGGCCAGCATCTTGCGGTCGACCTCGACACCGGCGGTCTTCAGGCCGCTGATGAACCGGTTGTAGGTCATGCCCTCGGCGCGGCACGCCGCGTTGATCCGCTGGATCCACAGCGTCCGGAAGTCACCCTTGCGGGCGCGGCGGTCGCGGTAGGCGTAGGTGTAGGAATGCAGCAGCTGTTCCTTGGCCTTGCGGTACAGCCGGGAACGCTGGCCGCGGTAGCCGGACGCTGCGTCCAGGACCTCGCGACGCTTCTTCTGCGCGTTGACGGAACGCTTCACTCGAGCCATGTCTGTTACTCCTCAGTTCCTCGGGTGGACGTCACTTGGCCTTGTACTTGCCCAGCAGGCGACGCGCCTTCTTGGCGTCACCGGGGGCCACGACCTTGTCGCCGTCGAGACGACGGGTCCGGCTGGTCGGCTTGTGCTCGTTCAGGTGCATCTTGCCGGCCTGGCGGTGCATGACCTTGCCCGAGCCGGTCACCCGGAAGCGCTTCTTGGCGCCCGAGTGGGTCTTCATCTTCGGCATAGCTGTGTCCTTCTCTTCTTCTCTTACAGGTCGATGTCGGGGTCCATGTTGTCCGCGGGCCCCCGCTTCTTCTTCGGGTGGGCGGACGCGTGGGCCGCGGCGCGCAGCTCGGCCTCCTGCCGGCGCTCCTCCTCGGCGCTGGCGGCACGGTCGGCGGCCTTCGCGGCCTTGGCCGCCTCCACCTCGACGCGGGCCTCGCTCTTCTTCCGCGTCGGCGAGAGCACCATCAGCATGTTCCGGCCGTCCTGCTTCGGCGCCGACTCGATGAAGCCGTCCTCGGCCACGTCGTCGGCGAGCTTCTTGAGCAGGTTGAAGCCCAGTTCGGGCCGGCTCTGCTCGCGGCCGCGGAACATGATGGTGATCTTGACCTTGTCGCCGGCCTTCAGGAACCGGACCACGTGACCCTTCTTGGTCTCGTAGTCGTGGCTGTCGATCTTCGGCCGGAGCTTCATCTCCTTGATCACCGTGTTGGTCTGGTTGCGCCGCGACTCGCGGGCCTTCTGCGCCGCCTCGTACTTGAACTTGCCGTAGTCCATCAACTTCGCCACCGGCGGCCGCGCCATCGGGGCCACCTCGACCAGGTCGAGGTCGGCCTCCCGGGCCAGCCGCAGGGCGTCCTCGATGCGCACGATGCCCACCTGTTCGCCCGCAGGGCCGACCAGGCGTACCTCGTTCACGTGGATGCGTTCGTTGATCCGCGGTTCAGTGCTGATGTGTTCCTCCAAGGATCGGACTGTTCACGATCTCCCGGAACCGAGAAGGGCCTCCGCGCACGCGGAGACCCTGAAGAACCGACGGCGCACCAGCACCGTCTCGTGTACCGACCCGCCACCCCGCAGGGCGGTCGGGTGGGAGTTCAGGACTCCACTTCGCGGACAGCCACCTCACGGCGGCGGTCGATCAGGCACAGACTACCCTGTCGACCCCTCCGGCGCCGAATCGGACCCCCGACCCCCCGAGTTGTCAGAATCTCGTGCGGCTATAGGCGCACCAGATTCTGACAAGTCGGAGAAGAGCCAGGCCCAGCCGCCGTCGTCGAGGCGGACGAGGCGGCGGCCGCGCGCCAGTTCGGCGAGCAGGTCGCCCTCGACCACCAGCGGGTGCGGGCCGGCCAGGTCGACCAGGACGGCCTCGGCATCCTGCTCCACCGCGGCCGCGGCGAGTTCGTCCAGTCGGCACGGCACCGGACGCGCGTCCGGACGCCAGCCGGCCAGGGTGTCGACGCCGGTGAAGGCGGGCAGTGCGCGCCGTCCGTCCGCGCGCTCCAGCATGACGGCCTGCAACTCGGCGTGCCGGTCGGGGTCGGGCCCGTCGCCCCCGTCGTCGCCGAGCGCGACCACCGGCAGCAGGAACCGGGCCGTGCACAGGGCGGCGACCGCCGTCAGGTAGCCCTCGTGGTCGGACGCGGCGGCCAGCAGCGCGCGAACCTGCGGATCGGGCTCACCCCGATCCCCAGCCCACGCGGCGTTCGATGTGCCCAGCGTGGCCATGAGGACTAGCGCGAAGTCCGGACGAGTGGTGAGGAACGAACCATGAGGACTAGACGCCAAGCGCCACGCCCGCTTGCGGGCGGGAAGCGCGAAGTCTGGACGAGTGGTGAGGAACGAACCATGAGGACTAGAGGCGGCAGGCGTGGATGCTGGTGACGAGGATCGCGTCCGCGCCGGTGTCCCACAGGGCGTCCATGATCCGCTGCGCCTCCCGCGCCGGGATCATCGCCCGGACCGCGACCCAGCCCTCCTTCGCCAGCGGCGAGACCGTGGGCGCGTCCAGCCCGGGCGTCACCCGGCAGGCGGCGTCCAGCAGGTCGCGGGGCACGTTGTAGTCGACCATCAGGTAGTCGCGGGCGGTGATCACCCCGTTCAGGCGGCGCTGCAGCAGGTCGAGGC
>JAGQUI010000010.1 GCA_020438595.1 Propionibacteriaceae bacterium
GGAATGGGGACAGACCATGTGAACCGGAATGGGGACAGACCATGTGAACCGGAATGGGGACAGACCATGTGAACCGGTGAACCGGAAAGGAACCGTCCCCTGGGGGGCGTGGCGACAGCGGCGGACCTCCCGGGTTACGGTCGAGGCATGGACGCAGTGCGGACGCGGGCGGTCGGCCTGGGCCTGGCCGCCTGCCTGGGGCTCGCCGGGTGCAGCTTCGCGTCCGAATCCGTGGCGGGGGACGGCTCGTCGTCCGCGGCGGCTCCCACGTCGACAGCGACGACCGCGACCGCGGGGACGCCGGCCACGGCGGCGGGCACGACCTCGTCGCGGCCCGCTTCCCCGACCACCGTGCGCGGGCTGTGCGCGCAGGCCCTGCCCGACCGGACCCTGCTCGGCTGGGGCGCGGCCACCGTCGGCGACTTCCGGGCCTACCGCTACGGGGCCTCGAACAACCAGCCGCTGGCGAAGGCCTTCCCGAATGCGGATGACGCCGAGGCCGGGGGGTGGTGCGCCACCCGGGCCGCGAAGCAGGCGACCACCTGGTGGGCCGTGGTATACGACCGTCGGCCGCGGCGCGCGATAACGGTGGTCGGGCCGGGCGAGGGCAAGCACCTGGGCCGGGTGTCCGGGCCGCAGGTCGTGCCGTGACGCGATCCGGCCAGGCAAGGCCGCCGGTGTGACAGCAGGGGCGGTCGGGACGTGGTGCGCGGCCGAATCACGACACCGCGAAACGGCCGATCTGGCCGTTTCAGGGCCCCACACGCATATCCGACCTTGGCTGAAGCCCCGCGAGGCGCTCCGAAACGCCAATCCGGGCCGCTGAGGCCCACATGGTGGGCCCGGCAACCGGGGAATTCGGGGGTGATCGGCTAGACTGTGGACGTTCTGGAGCGTGCCGCCACTGGATCCCGGTAGGTGGCGCTTTCTTACGTCTGAAAGGTTCCGCGTTGACTGACGAGTCCAGCCTCGCTGTGTCCGCAGCACAGGCCGCGCACGTCGCAGAAGGCAGCTACGACGCCTCCGCGATCACCGTTCTCGAGGGCCTGGAGGCGGTCCGCAAGCGCCCCGGCATGTACATCGGCTCGACCGGCGAGCGGGGCCTCCACCACCTGGTCTACGAGGTGGTCGACAACGCCGTCGACGAGGCGCTGGCCGGCTACTGCGACGCGATCCTGGTCGAGTTGCTGGACGGGGGCGGCATCCGGGTCACCGACAACGGACGCGGTATTCCGGTCAAGGAGCACCCGAAGGAGAAGATCTCCGCGCTCACGGTGGCGCTGACCATGCTGCACGCCGGCGGCAAGTTCGGCGACGGCGGCTACAAGGTGTCCGGCGGCCTGCACGGCGTCGGTGTCTCGGTGGTGAACGCGCTGTCCGACTCGCTCACCGTCGACGTGCACCGCGACGGCTACCACTGGCAGCAGAGCTTCAGCCTCGGCGACCCGGACGAACCGCTGCAGCAGCTCGAGAAGAGCACCGACAGCGGCACGATCGTCACCTTCTACGCGAGCCCGACGATCTTCGAGACCACCACGTACTCCTACGAGACGCTGGCCTCCCGGTTCCGCGAGATGGCGTTCCTGAACAAGGGCCTGAAGATCACCATCATCGACCTGCGGCCCGAGGCCGCTCCGCTCGACGACGACGAGGACGCGCTGGACGCCGCGCCGCACGTCCGCGAGCAGACGTTCCAGTACGACGAGGGCCTGATCGACTACGTGAAGTACCTCACCGGCAGCAAGGACACGATCCACGCGAACGTGATCGCGATCGACGCCACCTCCGACGAGCAGAAGATGAGCCTCGAGGTCGCGATGCAGTGGAACTCGTCGTTCTCCGAGAGCGTGCACACGTTCGCGAACACGATCAACACCCACGAGGGCGGTACCCACGAGGAGGGCTTCCGGGCCGCCCTCACCAACACGGTGAACAAGTGGGGCGAGACCTGGGGGATGATCAAGAAGCGCGAGGACCGGGTCTCCGGCGACGACATCCGCGAGGGCCTCACCGCGATCATCTCGGTGAAGCTGGCCGAGCCCCAGTTCGAGGGCCAGACCAAGACCAAGCTGGGCAACACCGAGGCGCGCTCGTTCGTGCAGAAGGTGGTCAACGACCTGCTCGGCGACTGGTTCGAGAAGAACCCGAACGACGGCAGGGACATCGTCCGCAAGGCGCAGGCCGCCGCCACCGCCCGGGTCGCGGCGCGGAAGGCGCGCGACCTGGCCCGCAGCCGCAAGGGACTGCTGAACAAGGGCCAGTACGGCAAGCTGAGCGACTGCTCGTCCACCGAACCCGCCGAGTGTGAGGTGTTCATCGTCGAGGGCGACTCCGCCGGTGGCTCGGCGAAGGGCGGACGCGACCCGCGCACGCAGGCGATCCTGCCGATCCGCGGCAAGATCCTGAACGTCGAGAAGGCGCGGCTGGACAAGATCCTGCAGAACAAGGAGGTCGAGGCGATCTTCAACACCCTCGGCACCGGGGTGCAGGACGACTTCGACGTGGACAAGCTGCGCTACCACAAGATCGTGCTGATGGCCGACGCCGACGTGGACGGCGCCCACATCCGCACGCTGCTACTGACGCTGCTGTTCCGGTTCATGAAGCCGCTGATCAACGCCGGTCACGTCTACCTGGCGCAGCCGCCGCTGTTCCGGCTGCGCTGGAGCAACGCGCCGCACGAACTGGCCTACTCCGACGCCGAGCGGGACGGCCTGCGCGACGCCGGCCTCGAGGCGGGCAAGAAGCTGCCCAGCGTGAACCCGATCCAGCGCTACAAGGGCCTGGGCGAGATGAACGCCGAGGACCTGTGGGAGACCACGATGGACCCGGAGAAGCGCTCGCTGCTGCAGGTCACCCTGGAGGATGCCGCCGCGGCCGACGAGATGTTCACGATCCTGATGGGCGAGGACGTCGAGCAGCGGCGCAGCTTCATCCAGCGCAACGCCCGGGACGTCCGCTTCCTCGACATCTGATGAACCGGTCCCTGAGGAGTCCCGTGAGAAACGAACTCCCCCAACGGTCCCTGAGGAGCTCTGCGAGGAACGAGCAGAGCGTCACGAAGGGCCACCCCTCGAACGATCTTGCTAGGCAGGAGAACCTGAATGACTGACGGTCCCGACGAACCGACCGACGTCGAAACCCAGGCACCCGAGGACGAGCAGGCGCTCGCCCCCACGATGGCGAAGACCGAGGAGATCGACCTCCAGGTGGAGGTGCAGCGGTCCTACCTCGACTACGCGATGAGCGTGATCGTGGGACGCGCGCTGCCCGACGTCCGCGACGGCCTCAAGCCGGTGCACCGCCGCGTCCTGTACGCGATGTACGACGGCGGCTACCGCCCCGACCGGGGCTGGAACAAGTGCTCCCGCGTGGTCGGCGAGGTGATGGGCCTGTACCACCCGCACGGCGACTCCGCGATCTACGACACCCTGGTGCGCCTGGCGCAGCCGTGGGTGATGCGGCACCCGCTGGTGGCCGGCCAGGGCAACTTCGGCTCCCCGGGCAACGACCCGGCCGCGGCCATGCGGTACACCGAGTGCAAGATGGCGCCGCTGGCCATGGAGATGGTCCGCGACATCACCGAGAACACGGTCGACTTCACGCCCAACTACGACAACCGCGAGATGGAGCCGACGGTGCTGCCGGCGCGGTTCCCGAACCTGTTGGTGAACGGATCGACCGGCATCGCGGTGGGCATGGCGACGAACATCCCGACGCACAACCTGCGCGAGGTGGCGTCCGCGGTGCAGTGGTCTCTGGAGCACCCGGAGGCGTCCAAGGAGGAGCTGCTCGAGGCGGCGATGGAGCGCATCCAGGGCCCCGACTTCCCCAACGGCGCGCTGATCGTGGGCCGCAAGGGCATCGAGGACGCGTACCGCACCGGGCGCGGTTCGGTGATCATGCGGGCGGTGATCGACATCGAGGAGGACCGCAACGGGCGCACCCTGCTGGTGGTCACCGAGCTGCCGCACATGTGCAACCCGGACAACCTCGCGGTGAAGATCGCCGAGCTGGTGAACGCGGGCAAGCTGACCGGCATCGCGGACATCCGCGACGACTCGTCCGCCCGTACCGGCCAGCGGCTGGTGATCATCCTGAAGCGGGACGCCCAGCCGCGCGTGGTGATGAACAACCTGTACAAGCACACCCAGCTGCAGGACACGTTCGGCTGCAACATGCTGGCGCTGGTCGACGAGGTGCCGCGGACGCTGCGCCTGGACCAGTTCATCAGCCACTGGATCAAGCACCAGATCCAGGTCATCCAGCGGCGCACCCAGTACCGGCTCGAGGAGGCCGAGAAGCGGGCGCACCTGGACCGTGGCCTGGTCGCGGCGCTGAACCGGCTCGACGAGGTGCTGGCGCTGATCCGGGCGTCCCGGACGGCCGACGCGGCACGCGAGGGGCTGAAGGACCTGCTCGGCATCGACGACGACCAGGCGCTGCACATCCTGAACACGCAGCTGCGGCGGCTGGCGGCGATGGAGATCGAGCAGATCATCGCCCGGCTGGCCGAGATCGAGGCGCTGATCGAGGACCTGAAGGACATCCTGGCCAAGCCGGAGCGGCAGCGGCAGATCGTCAGCACCGAACTCAGCGAGATCGTCGACAAGTACGGTGACGAGCGGCGCACCCGGATCATCGCCGCGGACGGCGACCTGAGCGACGAGGACTTCATCCCCGACGACGACATGGTGGTCACGATCACGCGCGGCGGCTACGCCAAGCGGACCCGCACCGATCAGTACCGCACCCAGAAGCGGGGCGGCAAGGGCGTGCGCGGCGCGACGCTGCGCGCGGACGACGAGGTGGACCACCTGTTCGCCACGACGAACCACCACTGGATCCTGTTCTTCACCAACCTCGGCCGGGTGTACCGGGCGAAGGTGTGGCAGTTGCCGGAGGCCGGGCGGGACGCGAAGGGTGGCCACGTCGCGGGCCTGCTCAGCTTCCTGCCGGAGGAGCGGATCGCGGAGGTGCTCACGCTGCGCACCTACGACGACGCCCCGTACCTGTTGCTGGCGACGCGCAACGGGCTGGTGAAGAAGACGGACCTGCGGGCATACGACTCGCCGCGCCAGGCCGGCGTGATCGCGATCAACTTCCGCGAGCCGGACGACGAGCTGATCGGTGCGGGGTTGTGTGCGCCGGTGGACGACGTGCTGCTCGTCTCGCGGAAGGGGCAGGCGATCCGGTTCGCCGCGGACGACGAGCAGTTGCGTCCGATGGGACGGGCGACGTCGGGCGTCACGGGCATGAAGTTCCGGGACGGGGACGCGTTGCTGAGCATGTCGGTGATCGACGCGGACATGCCGGAGGACGACCGCTACGTGTTCACGGTGACCGACGGCGGCTTCGCGAAGCGCACCGCGGTGAGCCAGTATCGCCAGCAGGGCCGTGGCGGCCTGGGCATCAAGGCGATGAAGCTCAACGAGGACCGCGGCTCCCTGGTCGGCGGCCTGGTGGTGCAGGAGTCGGACGAGGTGATCGCGATCAAGGTGAGCGGCCAGATCACCCGTTCGGCGGTGGCGGAGGTGCCGGCGAAGGGGCGCGACACGATGGGGGTGAAGTTCGTCGGGGTGTCCGGTGAGGACGCCGTGTCGGTGATCGCCCTCAACCCGGAGTCGAGCGCTGAGGCCGCGGAGCTGGCCCCGGTTGACCCCGAGGTGACGGCGGAGGGTACCGTTGAGCCCCAGAAGCCTGAGGCGGCGACAGCTGCTGACCACGCAACTGCCGAGGAGGAGCAGGGTGACTGAGCGACAGGGCTCCGCGGAGACAGGGGTCGGGCAGGGTCCGGACGCGCAGTGGCGGGTTGACGGCGGCGAGTCCTACGGCGACGGGGGCCTCGGCGACACGGTCGTCCGGATCCCGAGGATCACCGACGACGGCCACACGCCCGAGCTTCCCGTCCCGCCGAAGCCACGCTCGTCCCGCCGTCGCACCTCGCGGCCGCGTACCGCGGACAGCGCGCCGACCGGTACCCAGCCGAAGGTGGTGGAGCCGGTGAAGGCCGCCCCCGCGGCGGCGAAGAGCGAGTCCGCTGCGGCAACGCCCGTGACCCCGACGCCGACGGCGAAGCCTGCAGGTCCCGCGCCGACGGCGAAGAGCGAGCCCGCCACGGCGAGGCCTGCAAGCCCCGCGCCGGCGGCGAAGAGCGAGCCCGCTGCGGCGAGGTCCGGGAGCGCCGCTCCGGCCGCTGCCGCGGCTGCGACGGCGATGGCTGCGACGGCGCCCACGGTGACGTCGGCGCCGCCGGCTGCGGCCCCGCCGTTCTCGGCGCCCGATGCGTACCCGTCCGCGGGATACACCCCGACGGCCTACACCCTGCCCTCGGCGTCCCCGGCCACGGCCCCGGCGTCTGCCGCGGCGGCGGGGAAGCCCAAGGCGTCCGGCCTGAGGCGCACCCGGAAGGCACGGCTGCGGCTGTCCCGGGTCGATCCCTGGTCGGTGATGAAGACGTCGTTCCTGTTCTCGATCGCGTTCGGGATCATGTTCTGGGTCGCCGTGTCGGTGGTGTGGACCGTGATCGTGAACTCGGGCCTGTTCGACGTGATCAACGAGGCGATTGTGAACATCCTGTCGAGCCCGACGAGCACGCAGAGCTTCCGGATCGAGGACTACATCAGCACCAACAAGGTGCTCGGCGTCACCGCCCTGCTGGCCGTGATCAACGTGGTGATCTCCACCGCGCTCGGCACGCTGACTGCGTTCCTGTACAACCTCAGCGCGAACATCCTGGGCGGCCTCGAGCTCACCCTCGCCGAGGACTGAGCCCTCCGGTTCCTCGGCCGGTCGAGCCGGTCGAGACGCCGTCGCCCCCTCCGCACGAGCCCATCCGCGACCGACTCGGCCCGACTCGCCGGGAGCCGGCGGGTTGCCCCGAGCCGGGCGCGATCCGTCCCACGGCGATGCCCCAAGTTGAGCCGCCCGGACGGAGTCGGTAACGTACTCTCTCGCGTGCAACGCAGTGCGGGCCTTTAGCTCAGACGGTTAGAGCGCTGCCCTGATAAGGCAGAGGTCACTGGTTCAAGTCCAGTAAGGCCCACCAGATCTCGAGGAGGTCTCCGCACCCCTCTTTCCGCCTCCCTGACTAGGGCATACGCTTGTCCTGAGCAGGTTGACCGAGAGGTCAGAAGTAGGCAGTCGTGGGCAGAAATTGGCCCTCATAATGCACGTAAGATGCACGACACGCCGAGCGGTGGGGCAGGTGAGACCTCGTGACACAGACGAAGCGCTCCTTCGGGACGATCCGCAGATTGCCGTCCAAGAGGTACCAGGCGAGCTACGTCGGGCCGGATCTCGCCCGGCACAACGCGCCCGGCACGTTCACCAGCAAGGCGGACGCCGAGGCCTGGGTGGCGCTGGAGCGACGCCTGATCGAGTGGGACGAATGGTCGCCGCCGGGGCAGCGTAAGGCGAAGCAGCAGCACGACGACACCCAGAGCCTGCGCACGTACGCGACAACCTGGCTGCCGGAGCGAACGGCGGTTCGCGGCTTGAAGCCGAAGACCGTCAGTGAGTACCAGCGCTACCTGGAGCGCCTGATCTACCCGAGCCTCGGGGAGCTGAGGTTGAGGGACTTCACGCCGGCCACGATCCGGGCGTGGGTCGGCAGCCTGAACCCGAAGACGCCGCGGATGAACGAGCACGCCTACGCGCTGCTCAAGACAATCTTCGCTACGGCCGTCCAGGACGAACTGCTCGACCGGAATCCGTGCCGCGAGCGGATGCGGAAGCCAGCCCGGCACATCGGCGAGCCAGCCACGCTGGAGGAGCTGGCGCGGTTGGTCGAGGCCATGCCCGAACGGCTGCGGCTGATGATCCTGCTGGCCGCGTGGTGCGCGCTGCGGTTCGGCGAGGTCGCCGAGCTGCGCCGTGGCGACATCGACCTGAAGAACGGCGTGATCCGGGTGAGTCGCGCCGTCCAGTGGGTCGATGGCCGGAAGATCGTCGCCGCGCCGAAGGCGGACAGCGTCCGCGTGGTGGCGTTCCCGCCGCACATCGGTGAGGCGATCCGGGAGCACCTCAAGAACCATGCCCAGTGGGGCAAGGACGGCCTGCTGTTCCCCACCAAGAACGGCGAGCAGTACCGGCCGCCAACATTCCTCCAGGCGCACTTCCGGAAGGCGCGTGAGGCCGCTGGGCGGCCGGACCTGCGCTTCCACGACCTCCGCCACACCGGAGCCACCCTTGCGGCCGCGTCCGGCGCCACGCTCGCCGAGCTGATGCAGCGGCTGGGCCACTCGACCGTCTCCGCTGCGCTGGCCTACCAGCACGCCGCCCAGGGGTCGGACAAACGCATCGCCGCGCAACTGTCCGCCATCGCACTGGCCAAGGGAGAGTGACCGGCGCGCCCGATTCGACCGGATCTGCCGATGAGCGCCCACTTCCATCCATGCCGCGAGAGACTTAGCCGTGCCCAAGCGTGACTTCCCGTTCTCCCCTAAGTCCGCAACTCGGCTGGAGGTTGGCGATCTGATCGCCATTTCGGGCAGCGACGGCGACTGGGCGGTGTTGCAGGTTTCCACCCTCCCACGCACGGGGCCAGGAGCTCGCACGACCCTCGGCGTTGGGGTGTTGCCGTGGCGAGGGAAGAAGCAACCCACTGCGGAAGCAATCGCAGGTCTGGAGTTCGTGGAGCACGGCTTGACGTCTATCGAGATCTTCACCGACGGCGGAGCCGAAGTCGTCGGCAGCGCGGCTCTCGCAAACGGAGTTCAGTCCCAAAGCGACGCCGGGTAGACACCCGGCATGCCGCCGATCGCTGGGCTTGTTCGCGCGGACGAGCAGCCGGTGGACAAAGACGTGGGTTGTTCCGAGAGGGGCTGGATGTGGACTTCGGTCTTGTGCCGTGCAACGTTCGCTCGTCATCGCCGACGACGGGGTGTCGGTCGCCTGCTGTGATGCCTCAGGGCTTCTTCGCCAGTTCCTCGGCGATCATCACGAGGATGCCACTGGGGCCGCGGAGGTAGGTGAGCTTGTAGACGTCCTCATAGGTGGCCACACCGCGAAGCGGATGGTAGCCGTGCCTTGCGGCGGTCCTCAGGGTCTCGTCGATGTCGTCGACGGAGAAGGCGACGCGGTGCATCCCGATCTCGTTGGGAAGGGTGGGGCTCGTCTGGATGGCTTCGGGATGGATGTACTCGAAGAACTCGAGGCGACCCTGACCGTCTGGTGTCTGGAGTACCGCGATCTTGGCGTGGTTGCCGTCCAGGCCAACAGCTGTGTCTGCCCACTCGCCGCTGATCGTGTCACGGCCGACGAGGGTCAGGCCGAGGTCGGTGAAGAAGGAGATCGCTTCTTCGATGTCGCGCACGGCAATGCCGACGTTGTCGAGTTTGATGGACATGCGCTGAATCTACCCAGCCAGCGCCGAGCGGCCCAGATGCCTTCAGGCTCGCCCTCCTGCAGCGACAGCCACTCTCTTGGATACGCGACCGGCCGGTCGCGCGACTTCGCCGGGCGGACTACACCGTCGCGCCGCGCGCAGTGACCGTGCGATCGTTTGGCGCGGTGTTCGATCCGTGGCAATGCATCGCGGTGATGGTCGTGCTGTGCGCGGCAACTCGGGAGGTCGTGGACGATCCCCAACCTGGGCCTATCGAAATCGAGTTCCCCGATGCCGACGGGCGCATCCGTTCGTCGAGAAGGGTTCGTCTGATCATGCAGACGCCGCCCAAGTCCACTGGCCACGTACTCGGTCGAAGTACAGATCGGATGCGGCCGCATCACAAGGACTCTGGGACCGCGCGATGGTGTCCTACCCATGAACTGACCTGACTCTGCGGGCAGCCTCGCCGCGAGAGGACGCTCGGACGCCTGCCCGGCCTACCGGCGGAGCGCTTCATTGGAGCGGGTCGCGGTGCACGGGTGCGTCAGCACCTATGGCCGTCTATACCGGTCGAACTTTGACCCCTTATCGCCGGCGACACAGGGTCAGTATTCAACCGGCGTCGACAATGGCGACAAGGACTTGGTGGAGGAGTTCCGCAGCCTGCTGCAACACAGAAACGCCGGCAGGCTAGAGAGCGACGGCGATCGCGGCGATCGCGGCGATCGCGGCGACTCCCGCCTCGTTGGCCTTGGCCTTTCCTCCTCCGTGAGCCGGACGACACGGCTGCGCGCATCCGCGGTGTCTGCTTCGCGTTCGATCAGTTCATCGTCCTGCAATCTGCGGAGGATGTTGCTGAGGCCTCCTGTGGTGAGCGGCAGCCGCGAGGAGAGCTCGCGGGGACGGGCACCTTCGTAGCCGCGCTCTACCAGCGCTCCAGCGTCAAGCCAGCCATGCCATGGTGACCAGTATCCAGAGTCGTTCTCGGATGCCGTGGACGGCGCGCACGCGGAAGGAGCTCGGCAACGCGGCCCCAAGGCGAGCGACACAATCAAGCAGCACGTACTCCGAGATCGTCCGCCCCACCGGCGAGAGCCCCGGCCACCAACGTGAAGAACCGCGGGCTGACGAACGCAACCATTGCCGCAGGCAATCCCGCCGCCACCACGCAGAAGACCACCGCCAACCCCACGCGGAGCGCCGTCGAAACCGACCAGAATTCGAGCGTCGTCGTCCGACCTGGGGACTCCATCATCGGATGCCATCGCCTGTCCCTGCAGCTGTCGGTGCCAGAGTCCTCCGAAGAACCCGTCACCCTGCCTGACGGACCGGTCTGTCGGGTAGCCTGAGCCGGGTGGGTGTCTCGTCCTTGCGAGGGTTCGCGCGAGAGCGGATCCTCGATACCGCGTTCGGACTGTTCTATGCCCATGGCATTCGGGCGGTCGGTGTAGATCGCGTGATCGCGGAGTCGGGGGTGGCGAAGGCGACCCTGTATGCGCATTTCCCGGCCAAAGACGACCTGGTGCTGGCCTATCTGGACCGGGTCGATGAGGTGTGGACGGGACAGTTGAGGGCTGCGGCGGCCGCGGCCGGTCCGGACCCGGCCGAGCAGCTGGTCGGGTTGTTCGATGCGCTCGAGACCGCGTGCCGCAGGGACGGGTACCGGGGGTGCGGGTTCATCAACGCCGCGGCCGAGTCCGAGCCCGGCTCGAGGATCCACGAGCGCACGATCGCACACAAGGACGCCGTCCGCGGCTGGGTGAGGGATCTCGCCGCCGCCGGCGGCGCAACGGATCCGGAGGGGCTGGCTCGAGCGCTCACTCTCGTTCTGGACGGAGGGTTGGCGAGCGGCTCGATCGATGGGCGTCCAGACGCGCCAGCGGTCGCCCGGCGCGCGGCCCGCGCCCTGGTCGAGGCGAGCCTGTCCCGGCCAGACGCCGTGTAGCACGGCAAGCCCGGCGCGCCACCGTCCCCGGCCTCCCGCGGCATGGCGCCGAGGCGTGCCCGTGATCCGGGGCCGCCAGCGCCATGGTGGAGACGGCGGCGACAGCTGGTGGCAGACAGATCTGTCTGGTATGGTCTTCACACAGCAGTAGACAGATCTGTCTACCAAAGGGAGGAGCAGCCATGCGCATCGCCGTACTCGGTACCGGGACGGTTGGACGAACCATCGCGGCTCGACTGTCCGAACTCGGACACGAGGTCACGGTGGGCACACGCGACCCGCAGACGACCCTCGCCCGTTCCGAGGTCGACCAGATGGGCAACCAGCCGTTCAGCGCCTGGGCGTCGGCCCATCCGGATGTCGCGGTGTTGTCGTTCGCGGACGCGGCGCTCGGTGCCGAACTGGTCGTCAACGCCACCAACGGAGCCGCCGCGCTCGAGGTGCTCTCACAGGCGGGCGAGGAGAACCTGGCCGGCAAGGTCCTGATCGACATCTCCAACCCCCTCGACTTCAGCCACGGCATGCCACCGACCCTGTTCGTGAAGGACACCGACTCCCTCGGCGAGCAGCTGCAGCGCCGGTTCCCCAACGTCCGGGTGGTCAAGACCTTGAACACTCTGAACGCCAACCTGATGGCCCATCCCGCCAGCCTTCCCGAGCCCACCACCGTGTTCGTCTCCGGCGACAACCCCGACGCCAAGACCATCGTGACCAGCCTGCTGCACAGCTTCGGCCACACCGACGTGATCGACCTCGGCGGGATCGAGACCGCCCGCGGCACCGAGATGTGGCTACCCCTGTGGCTGCGCCTGATGGGCGCGCTCGGCACCGCAGCGTTCAACCTCCGCATCGTCCGGTAACCAGCCGCCCCGCGACCGGGCCGACCGTCGACAGCACTCGCTCGCCGCCGGCGGCCACGCTGGATCGCGCGAAATCCCCGACCGCCCACCGCCGCGACATCCCCGGTGATCCGTACCGGCGACCGCACGCGCAACCCACACTCATCGAAGCTGGTCCGATCGGAATATTGACTGACAGATGTTGACCTTTGTCAGTCAACCCGTCAGGATGGGTGTCATGAGCACCGAGCCGTTGACGTCCGAGGCGATCTTGGATGCTGCCGAGGCGGCGTTGCGGCGCTTCGGTCCGGCGAAGACCTCTGTGGTCGATGTCGCGCGTGCGCTCGAGGTCAGCCACGGCAGCGTCTACCGGCACTTCCCCAGCAAGGCTGCCCTGCGCGAGGCCGTCACCGCGCGGTGGTTGGAGCGGGTCTCCGCACCATTGGAGGATGTCGTGACCCGGCCAGGCCCGGCCTCGAGGCGACTACGCGACTGGGTGGCGCTGCTGGCCGCCACGAAACAGGCGATCGCCCGCGACGAGCCCGAACTCTTCGAAACCTTTCACCAGATCGCGACCGGCTCCCGCGAGGTCGCGGCGGTCCACGTCGATCACCTGGCCGACCAGGCCGCCCGGATCGTGGCCGACGGCATCGCCGCCGGGGAGTTCACCGACGGGGATCCGGCCGTCCTCGGGCGAGCCGTACTCCAGGCCACCGCCCGCTTCCACCACCCGGCCCTCTCCCGCGAGTGGGCCGACCCGGCCACCACGACCGCCGACCTCGACGCCGTGCTCACCCTCATCCTCCACGGCCTCACCAGACCCGAGTAGCACCCACCCGCCCCGCCGAAGACGAAAGGAACGCCATGACCATCCAGAACAAGGTCATCCTGATCACCGGTGCCAGCTCAGGCATAGGCCTGGCCACCGCCCACCACCTCGCCGGACTCGGTGCCCGACTCGTGCTCGCCGCCCGCGGCGCGGATACCTTGCATGAACTCGAACAACAGCTACCCGGCGCGGTCCCGATACCGACCGACATCACCAACCCCGACCAGGCCGCCCACCTGGTCGAGGAAGCCATCGCACGGTTCGGACGCATCGACGTCCTGATCAACAACGCCGGGCGCGCGATGGCCAAACCCGTCGAACACATCGACCTCGCCGAGTACACCGCGCTCCTGGAACTCAACCTGGTCGCGCCACTGCGCCTCATGCAGCTGGTCATCCCCCACATGCGAAACCAGGGCGGTGGACAGATCATCAACATCAGCTCCCAGGCCTCCACCAAACACATCCCCTACATCGCCGGCTACGCCTCCACCAAGGCCGCCCTGAACACCCTGGCCCTCACAGCCCGCGACGAACTCGCCAACGACAACATCGCCGTCAGCATCGTCAAACCCGGCATCGCCGACACCAACTTCGGCCAGAACACCCCAAGCCCCGAACCCGACCACCTCCGCCACGCCCCGGACGGCACCCTCCTGCCCCACGTCGTCCCCGCGTCCGCCGTCGCCCAAGCCATCGCCACCATCATCACCAGCGGCAACGCCGAAATCGACATCCCCGAAACCTGACCCGCCCCACGACGAACCGACACAGTCGCACCGGAAGGTCCACGCCTGCGTGCTGCTGCGCGGCACACGCCCGACGCGGCCACACCCCGAGCCCACGAGCACACAACCGGCCGAGACACAATGGCGCCCGCCAGCCAATCACTCGAGCGCGAAGTCGGACCATTAGCGGTTCGGATTCCGTGACGTCGCCGTGCACATCGATTCCGGCCCAGCGGTACCTGGTCGGCCTCGGGCCGGGAATACCCTCGTGCGGAAAGAGCCCGAACCGCCAAACCCACGCGTTCGGCAATTCCCGCGCGGCCAGGCTAAGAACAAATGCCGCCTCAGCCCGCGGGATGGCGTCCCTACGGGTGGTGGGCTTTCCGGGGTGATTGCCTCGGTGCCTACAGGTCGCTGCCGGTGATGGCGGCGACGGTCTGATTATCGCTGGCTTTGGTGAGTAGTGCCATGGATCCTTCGGAGAGGTAGCGGCGTTCGTCGATGGTCCATTCGTCGTTGGTGTCGGTCAGGATCATGCCGACGAGCCGGATGACGCTGGCTTCGTTGGGGAAGATCCCGACGACGCGGGCTCGTCGTTTGATCTCCTTGTTGAGCCGCTCGAGGGGGTTGGTGGACCAGATCTTGCGCCAGTGGACCCGCGGGAAGGTGGCGAAGGCCAGGACCTCGGTCTTGGCCTCGTCCATGTAGGGCCCGATCTTGGGGATGCGGGCGGCGAGCTGGTCGCGGACCTGTTCCCAGCAGGCGGCGACGGTCTCGGCGTCGGGTTGGGCGAAGATGGTGCGGAACAGGGCGGCGACCATGTCCATCTGGTTCTTGGGCACCATGGCGAGCAGGTTGCGGGCGAAGTGGACCCGGCAACGTTGATGCCCGGCGCCTTGGAAGCTACGTGCGATCGCGGCCACGAGCCCGGCGTGCTGATCGGAGATGACCAGCCGGACCCCGGCCAGGCCGCGGCTCTTGAGGTGGGTGAGGAACTTGCGCCAGAACACCTCGTCCTCGCTGTCCCCGACATCCAGCCCTAGGATCTCTCGCCTGCCTTCGCTGGTGACACCCGTGGCGACCACGACCGCTTTGGAGGTGACCAGCCCGCCACCGCGGACGTGGAGGTAGGTGGCGTCCAGGAACACGTAGGGGTAGCTGGTGGTGTCGAGGCGGCGGGTCCGGAACCGGCCGACCTCCTCATCCAGACCGGCACAGATCCGGGACACCTCGGACTTGGAGATTCCGGTCCCGCCGAGCGCCACGACGAGGTCGTCGACGTTGCGGGTAGAGACGCCGTTCACCCAGGCTTCCATGATCACCGCGTACAGGGCCTGGTCGATCCGCCGGCGGGCCTCCAACACCGAGGGGAAGAACGAGCCGGTGCGCAGCTTCGGGATCGCCAGCTCCACGGTGCCGGCCTTGGTCATCAACTCCCTGGGCCGCGTCCCGTTGCGTTCGGTGACCCGCTCGGGGGTGCGCTCGTAGCGGCCGGCGCCGATCACCTGCGCAGCCTCGACCTCGATCAACTCCTGAAGCACGAGCCGGACCGACTCGCGTACCAGGTCAACGCCGTCACCGGCACGGAATGCGTCCAACAGCTCGGACACGGCAGAATCAGACAGGGCCATCGGTGAGATCTCCTTCGATGCGTGCTTGGCCGTACACACCGAAGAATCACGCCGATGGCCCGCCTCTCAACTCAGGCCACGCCGATCCCCGAAACCCCACCACTCCCCGGGACTCTCACGCCCGCGGCGAACTCCAAGAAATCGGCTCGAAAGCCTACGCTGAAAGCAGGTCTCAGCGCATGGCCTCCCCCGGCCCCCCAGTTCTGCGCGGAACCTCTTCAAGCCCGCCGCGACAAGCCCCCAACCTCTCGCGGGGCGGGCTTCACGCGCTCTCCACGAATCCCCGACCAGCGCACCACGCCACACCACCCCCTCCGAACAGCTCCAGGACCGAAGTCCCTCGACACACCGGCTGTGGGCGACGACCGAATCTGAGGCCGAAACGCCGTCGCAGTGGCCTCGTTTTCGACTGCCGCCGACACCGGCGACCTCTCCAGCCGCCGCCACCCAGCAGGCGAGTACACCCTGCGCGGGGGACGAGCTCAAGACGGCGTCCCCGAGCCCCCTGATCAGGGAGTTGGCGGGGGAATGACGGTCCCTTGGTGGAACCTGATCTGGGGCGGGCGCGCTGCGAGGTCCCAGATCGAGGAGTGCCTGCTCTGTCCGGCGCTCGTCCTGAGTCGGTAGGTCACCAGAATGAGGTCGGCAGAGATCTCCTCGAAGCGCCATTCGTCAACCACCGGAGATTCGCGGGCGTCCTCCGACCTCAGCGAAGAAAGCGTATCCGCTCGCCTCCACAACCTCCCCGAACGCCCGATCTCAACGAAGTCGCGGTGCAGCATCCTGTCAACTGCGTCCGGATCCTGCCGAGTGTCGTTGGCAAGCAAAGCCAGCTCGGCATCCTCGACGATCCGGAAACGATCACCCGGCTCCCCCATGTCGGCAAACCTAACCCCGACACAGCTTCGAGCTCCACGCCGGGGACCGATCCGGGTCATCGCTCGTACAGCGACGCGGCCGTCTGCTCCCACAATTGGCGTCGCTGTGCGATGGCGTTGGGCGTCCAGGCCGCGTCGGGGTCGGGTTCGAGGAAGGCGTCGACGATCGCGGTGAGCCCGTAACCGGGTGCGGTCCAGTCGCGGACTTCGGTGCTGCCGAATCCGGCCAGGTGCCGTGTCGTGGTGGCGATCTGCGGATTGGCCAGGCTGCGGACGATGTAGCCGGTCATGATCGCGCCCGTGGCGGATGCCATCAGTTCGAAGCTGGTCTCGGGATCGAGGTTGCCTCGGGGGCGGTAGCCGATCATGGTCGCGAGGTTTCCGTAGACGTGTGCGCGGCGGGCGGCGAAGCGTCGTTCCGCGTCCAGGATCGCCGCGGCGGCGGCGTCGCGGACTCCGCCCGCCGGCAAGCCGGTGACGGTCGCCGAAAGTGCCAGATAGGTCTGCCAGCGGGGCGAGGTGGACATACGCTCGAACTCCGCGGTCGATGAGAGCCGGAGCCCCTCGACGAGCAGGTCCCGGCGAGCCTGGGCAGAGGTCAGGTCGGCGGTCTCAATCAGCGCGAGCAGTTCCTCGACCAACCCGGGCGGTTCGGCCGAAAGGTCCGTAGCCCGCGCGAGCGCGACGAGGAGATCGGCCAGGAACAGGTCCTTGTAAGGCCAGCGTCGATACGCCGAGCTTCGCGAGACGTCGGCTCGCGCAATCACCTCCTCCAGGCTGAGGTGGTCCAGACTCACAGTGAGGCCCTGCTCGCTCACGAGCCCGATCGCGGCCCGGATCATCCGATGCTCGGTGTCGACATCGCTGATCCGCTGGCGCCTGCGGGCAACCCCGGTCGGACCCTGAGTTCGGCTCTCCGCACTGGCGCCCGTCATGCTCGACATCCTACATTGAGACATCGTATCCCAAGTATCATACGGAGGAGTTCGGATGCCGATCCATGTCGTGGTCGCCCACATCGCGGTGATCCTGGCCCCCATCAGCGCACTACTCGCTCTGGCGTACGCGATCTGGCCCGACGCACGGGGAAGGCTGCGTTGGCCACTCCTGGTCGCGACGGCCGCGGCCCTCACGACCGTGATCTCGGCAGAGGTGAGCGGAAGCTCGCTCTACCACTCGCTCGACGCCGCCGCGAAGCGCTCCGCCACGGCGCTGCCTCGCCCGGTGTTCGCCCACGCCCACGGCTCCGGTCTGCTCAGCCTGACCGTCGTCGGGCTCGCCGCACTGGTGGCGGCATTCGTGTGGCGGCTGCTCTCACCGGGCCGAACGCCCGACCGAGCCGGACGCGTCGCCGCCGGCGTCCTCGCGGTGGCGGCTCTCGCGACCATCATCGCGACCGGCCTCGTCCTGGCCCAGGCCATCGCCGCCGTGTGGGCCCAACAGCCCCACGTCTCCTGAAAGGTCACGGGCAATGCGAACCCTCATCGTTGTGGAATCCTGCTTCGGCAACACCCGACAGATCGCCGAGGCCGTCGCCGAAGGCCTCCGCGAAGCGGGCGCCGACGTCGAGGTCACCCCTGCCGGGGGCGCTCCGCGCGACCCGTCCCACGACCTCGTGCTGCTCGCCGCCCCGACCCACAACCTCGGACTGCCCAGCGCCGCAAGCCGGGCTCAGGCGGGCGTGCCGACGGCTGGCGGGACGAACCCGGGCCTGCGGGAGTGGCTCGATCGCTCCATCGCCAACCCCGCCACCCGCCTGGTCACCATCGACACCGTCATGGCCGGCCGATTCTCCGGATCCGCGGCCCGCGCGGCCCACAAGCTCGCCCGGCGACGAGGATGGGCGGCCGAGCGGGGCCCCAGCTTCGTGGTCGCCGGCCGGGAAGGCCCGCCGGTCGACGGCGAGACCGAGCGCGCCCGGGCATGGGGCGAAAGCCTTGCGGCCGGCCAGCGAAACGCACCGACCACCTGAGCCAGATGCCCAGGCTTTCGAGCTTCCTGGCTCTGGTGTTCCTGCTCTCAGCACCACGGTGGATCGCCGCACGGTTCCTGGACGCCACCGCCATCATCCCGATCCGGCTACCACTGAGCGCTCTGCAATTCGTGTCGGTCCTGCTGGCGGCCACCATCGCCACACGGAGCGGTCGAGGGTCCGTCCCTGCGCTCCTCGCTCACGGCCTCGACCTCGCCCGCGTCGACAAACCCGTCTGGCGGGTCGGGATCTTCGTGCTGATGCCGCTCGCCGTCGCTGCGTCCTACGCGGTCAGCACACTGTTCGGTGACCCGCACCCCACCGACACCACCCCGCTGGTCAGCGTGCCAGCCCTGTTGCTGATCTACGGGGTCAGTGGGTACTGCGAACAACTCGGCTGGACCGCAGTCATGACCGACGCCCTGCTGGAACAGGGCAGCGCAACCGTGCAGGTCGGACTGATCACCGGCACGACCTGGGCAAGCTGGCACATCATCCCCTTCATCCAGACCCACAACCCACCCAGCTGGATCGCGTGGCAATGCACTTCACGGTCATCTACCGCGTGCTGCTCACCAAGATCTACCTCCTGACCAACTACAGCGTCTTCGCCACCATCGCCCTCCACGCCACGTACAACACCGCCTTCACCCTCCTCCCCTACTACGGCTCGTCCTACGATCCGATGTCCATGGCCATCACCACTCTTGCCCTCACCGTGTGCGTATTCGTCACAGCGGGCCGGAAGACGCGCGGGGCGCCGGCAAGACCGGGCGAATCCTGAGCCACCGTGAACAGTCGAGGCCTGGGCGAGGAATGCGGTCGAGATTCGCCGAGCACAACCAGCGCCGGGCAAGCCGACCAGCCGACCACCTTCGGCAGGAATCCGGCCGCCGAACTACCGCCCCGCCAGGTCAACAGCTCAGCGCCGTAACGTCGGGCGAAACCCCTTGTCAGGCGCAAGTCCCGCCACACAGACTGGATCGGTTGGACACGAACTGGACACAGTTTGTGTGTCCGATCTGTGTTCAGGACGTTTTCCAGCGCCATCACAAGAACGAAACCCCTTGCCAGAGTTGCCCCTGACAAGGGGTTTCACCTTGTAGCCCCGAGGGGATTCGAACCCCCGCTACCGCCTTGAGAGTTCAACCCGGGCACCGTGCACGCCGTTTCACGGCGCTCTGGACGCTGTGCTGAGCGTGAACCGCAACCTCCACAACCCCAACAACAGCCACGACCACGCGCGAACTGTGTCCAAAGTGTGTTCACACCGCGGCGGCTCGCGACCACGCCTTTGAACCGGGCCGGTGTGTCCCGAGGCTTGGCCCGGCGAGTCCCTCCAGCGGGGTCGAGCGATTGCGCCGAAGGCGGATCAGTGTGGTTTCCGTGCTTGCGCCGGCTCGGGCTCCGCGGTGGATGGAGACCGAGCCGGCTGGGGGCTGATCTGGCTGCTACGGGATCGATTTCTCGATGCGGTCGGCGCCGAGGGTCTTGATGATGTCGTCGGGGAGACTGCCAACGATGCGGCGCTCGGTGTAGATGCAGGTGTAGTACGGCTGCCCGTTCTGGGTCTGGAGTTCTGCCACGATCTTGGTGGTGACCGGGTCGAGGTAGATGGCGTTGACGATCCCGGGGCGGTGCTTGTCATCGACGAAGGCGACCTTGGTGGCGGGACGTCCGGCGGGGTCGGTGGTGTTCTCGGTGACCGTGATCCCGGGCATGTTGGCGAGCATGCGGATTGAGGCGGCGCGGGTTGCTGCGGGGGTCGGGGTGAAGATGAGGGTCGCCTTGACCGCTTCGAACAGGGCTTCTTCGACGGAGGATGAGCCCATCACCCTGGCCCGTAGGTAGGCCTCCATCACGGCGGGGTCGGCCGGGACGGCGTTGAGGTCGTAGTTCTTCGGCGCGGGCCGGAAGATGTAGTAGGCGGGGTCATCGCCGGTCTGGTGTGCCCAGGCCCACCCGTCGGCGGCGGTCCAAGTGCTGCGCTTGGTTGCGTAGGCGTAGGGGCCACGGTCCGACTCCGCAATCCCGGACTCGGTATACACGGTCAGTTCGTAGGAGCCGTCGGGGATCACGGCACTGGCGGGGACAGCGGCAGCGAGTCGGTCGAGTGCCTGGGCGGTCTGCGGGCTTCCGGGGCTGCCGAGGGGAACTAGCACTTGGGCGAACAGTCCGGCGGTGGCGACCAGGGCCACTATGGCGGCAACCAGACCCCAACGGATGCGGCGCGGCGGACCTACGGGCGTGGCGGGCTGGCTGTCGCGAGGGGTGGCGAGCACCTGGCGCAGGACCTGCTCGCGACGGCCGACGTACCAGGCCTGGTCGATCAGTTCCGTGTCTGGGCGGGTCGCGACAACGGCGTCAATGGCCTGGTCTTCAGAGATGTTGATAGTCATGTCAGTTCGCTTCCGGGACGAGACGAAGAACGGGAGAAGGGGTATCGAGGGGTGCATTCAGTCGGTCGACCAGTCGACGTCGCGCGCGGCTGAGGCGGGTGCGTGCCGCCGCGACCGAGCAACCCAGGACGGTGGCGATCCCGGCCGAGTCCAGACCGTCCCAGCCGGCCAGCAACAGCACCTCCTGGTCATCGGAACGCAGCCGGCTGATCACACGCAACAGGTCTGCCCGCTCCACAGCGATACCGGCAGGGTCAGCGGTGGCAAGATCGTTCAGGCCGGCCAACTCGGCGACCAACTGCCGGCGTCTACCGCGGGCACGCCACGAGTTCGACAACACATGGCGGGCCGTCCCGATCAGCCACGGCACCGCATCCGACGGTAACTCAGCCAGCCGGGTCCACGCCACCAAATACACCTCGGCAACCACGTCATCGCAGTCATCATCAGGACAGTAACGGCGCACATAGGCATAGACCCGAGGACTGGTTCGCTGGTACCAGGCCCGGAACTCCGCCTCACTCGCCGTCGCGTTATCGGTATCCATGTCCCAGTAGTGTCCGCTCAGGCCCGATCATGACACCCGAACCCGACTCCGTCTGCAAAGCTAGCGAGAACCACCGCCCTACCACGCAAGAACGGCGCCCAGCGAAAGGACGCCCTTCGACCACCCCCGACACACCCCCGGGTGCGAAGCATCCCGCGCTCGGCAAGATCGACGACGCGGGGACTGTCGGATTAACGGTGTGTAGGGGGCCGGCCTGATCCGAAAGGAGACGGCCGTGACTGACACGACCGAGATGGTGGAGATGATCGACCCCGTGACGGGAGAGATCATCGATCAGAAGCAGCTTGCGGAGCAGCTGCTTGCCCAGGCGAAGGCTCAGGGGATGTCCCTGGTCGGCCCGGGCGGGTTGTTGTCCGGGCTGACCAAGCAGGTGCTGGAGTCCGCCCTGGAGGCGGAACTGACCGAGCACCTGGGCCATGAGCACGGCGCGGCGCCGCTGGGCACGAACATGCGTAACGGAACCCGGGCGAAGACGGTGTTGACCGAGATCGGCCCGGTCGAGATCGAGGTGCCCAGGGATCGGGACGGCTCGTTCACGCCGGTCATCGTGCCGAAGCGGAAGCGTCGCCTGGACGGGATCGACCAGATCGTCTTGTCGCTGAGTGCGCGAGGGTTGACGACCGGGGAGATCGCCGCCCACTTCGAGGAGGTGTACGGCGCCAGGGTGTCCAAGGACACGATCAGCCGGATCACAGAGAAGGTGGCCGGTGAGCTGGCCGAATGGTCCAGCCGGCCGCTGGACCCGCTCTATCCGGTGATCTTCGTGGACGCCATCGTGGTGAAGGTCCGCGACGGCCAGGTCCGCAACACCCCGTTCTATGTGGTGATGGGCGTCACGACCAACGGGGAGCGGGACATCCTGGGGATCTGGGCCGGGGACGGCGCCGAGGGAGCACGGTTCTGGCTGCAGGTCTTCTCCGAGCTGAAGAACCGCGGCGTCGACGATGTGCTGATCGCTGTCTGTGATGGGTTGAAGGGCCTGCCGGAGGCGATCACCACAACCTGGGACCGCACCGTCGTGCAGCAGTGCATCGTGCACCTGATCCGTAACAGCTTCCGCTACGCCGGCCGGCAACACCGCGACGCTATCGTCAAGGCCCTCAAACCGGTGTACACCGCCCCGTCGGAGCAGGCGGCAAGGGACCGGTTCGCCGAGTTCGCCCAAGCGTGGG
>JAGQUI010000110.1 GCA_020438595.1 Propionibacteriaceae bacterium
GCCAGTGCGGCCAGCGCCGGTGCAGGCCGGCCACCACGGGGTGCAGTCCGCGGAACCCGGACGGGTCGTCCGCTGCCCCGAGCAGCGTCGGCGCCGCCTCGAGCGCCCACTCCGCGCCCGGGCCCCACGCCTCGACGCCGACCAGGCCGTCCCCGTCGAGCGGGCGGACGGCCAGCGTCGCCACGCCCTCGGGAGTGTTCAGCGCGCGCCAGTGGCGTCCGTCCTGCACCCGGTAGGTGGGGTCGGCGAGGCCGCGCTTGAACGTGCCCCACACCTGCCCCACCGGGCACGGCCAACCCGGGCGCCAGTCGCGGGCGTGGACGGATTCCATGTCGTGAAGATAGCCCCGCGCACCCGCAGCGTTCCCAATGTCGGTGCCACCGCCCATAGTGGAGCCATGCTCTTCGACGAGGTGGTGCAGGCGTCCGCGCGGGTGGCCGCCACGCGCTCGCGCACGGCCAAGGTCGCCGCGCTCGCCGAGACCCTGGCCGCTGCCGGGGCGGACGAACTCGAGATCGTCGCCCACTACCTGTCCGGGTCGCTGCGACAGCGGCGCACCGGGGTGGGCTGGCGCTCGCTGGCGACCCGCCCCGACCCGGCGGACGCACCGTCGCTCACCATCACCGGGGTGGACGAGGCCTTCGCCGAGCTGGCGATGCTGTCCGGCGCCGGCTCGCAGGGCGCACGGCAGGGCCTGCTCGCCGAGCTGATGGGCGCCGCCACCGCGCCCGAGCAGGCGTTCCTGGCCGGGCTGGTCACCGGCGAGACCCGGCAGGGCGCCCTGGAGGGCCTGCTGCTGCCCGCGATCGCGGCCGCCTTCTCCGTCGGGGTGGACGCGGCGCGCCGTGCGGCCATGTTCGCGGGCTCGATCCCGGTGGTGGCGGTGGCCGCGAAGACCGGCGGCGAGCCGGCGCTGGCCGCGATCACCCTGCAGGTCGGACGCCCGGTGCTGCCCATGCTGGCCTCGAGCGCGCCCACGATCGCCGAGGCGTTCGAGCGGTTCGACGGCCCGGTGGCGGTGGAGGCGAAGCTCGACGGCATCCGCATCCAGGTGCACCGCGACGGCGACGACATCGCGGTCTACAGCCGCAGCCTCGACGACATCACCGCCCGCCTGCCCGGTGTGGTCGCCGCGGTCGCCGGCCTGCCCGCGCAGCGCCTGGTGCTGGACGGGGAGGCCCTCGCGCTGCGTCCGGACGGGCGGCCGATGCTGTTCCAGGACACCGCGTCGACCGGCCACGAGCTGCGCCCGTTCTTCTTCGACCTGCTGCACTCCGACGACCTCGACCTGGTCGACGAGCCCACCTCGGTGCGCGCGGAGCGGTTGGCCGGGCTGGTGCCGCCCGGGCTGCGGGTGGCGCGCCTGGTCACGGCGGACGCCGCCGAGGCAGCGGCGTTCTCGAACCAGGTGCTCGCCGCAGGGCACGAGGGCGTGGTGATCAAGGCGCTCGACGCGGGCTACGCGGCCGGCCGGCGCGGCGCGGCCTGGGTGAAGGTGAAGCCGGTGCACACCCTCGACCTGGTGGTGCTCGCGGTGGAGTGGGGCAGCGGACGCCGTCGCGGGTGGCTGTCCAACATCCACCTCGGCGCGCGCGACCCGGCGTCCGGGGAGTTCGTGATGCTGGGCAAGACCTTCAAGGGCATGACCGACGAGATGCTCGCCTGGCAGACCGGGCGCTTCCTCGCCCTGGAGACCCACCGGGAGGGCCACGTCGTGTTCCTGCGTCCCGAGCAGGTCGTCGAGGTCGCCTTCGACGGCGTGCAGCGGTCCACCCGCTACCCCGGCGGCATGGCGCTGCGGTTCGCCCGGGTGCTGCGCTACCGCGAGGACAAGGCCGCGAGCGACGCCGACACGGTGGGGACGGTGCGGTCGCTGGCCCGCTGAGGACGAAGCCCGACGATCAGAGTGGAACCGGGGGGATGGTGCCCGAGCCCGTGGCGCCGCGACCCGCAGCCGCCCAGGCGGCCGCGAGCCGTTCGGCGGCCTCGGGGATCGCGGCGAGCGGCAGGGTGAGCGGCAGGCGCACCCGGTTGGCGTGGGTGCGGTCGGCGGAGAACGCCGGTCCGGGGGTCACCATCAGCTGGTGCGCCGCAGCGGCCACCGCGAGGTCGGACGCCGCGCGCCGCGGCAGCTCCACCCACAGCGCCAGCCCGCCGTCGGGACGGTTCACCCGCCACTCGGGCAGCCGCTCGGCGAGCTCGGTGCGCCACAGGTCGCGCGCGTCCCGCAGCCGCGTGGCGACCTCGGCGCGGATCGCGTCCGGCTCCTCGAGGTAGGTGGTCGCGATCAGCTGGTCGAACACGGACGCGCCCATGGTCAGTTGCAGCGCGCGGGTGCGCAACGCGTCCAGCAACTCCGGCGGGCAGCGCAGCCACCCGATCCGTACTCCGCCCCACAGCACCTTCGACAGCGACCCGACCGTGATCGCACGGGGGTCGGTGGCCGCCCACGGGGCCGGCACCGGCACCTCGCCGAACCCGAGCTCGGCCGGGGTCTCGTCGGCGATCGCGACCACGCCGGCGTCCTGGAGCAGCCGGGCCAGCCGGACGCGCTCGTCGGCGTCCATGAGCAGGCCGGTCGGGTTGTGGAAGTCGGGGATCAGGTACGCGGCCCGCGGCCGGACCCGGCGCGTGGCGGCCGCCCAGCCGGCCAGGTCCCAGTGGTCCTGCAGGGCGATCGAGGTGGGCCGGGCCCGGACGGCCGCCACCGCGCCGAGCACACCCGGGTAGGTGGGTGAGTCGACCAGTACCCGCTCGCCGGGGGCCAGCAGCGCGTGCAGGGCGATCGACAGCGCGGCGAGCGCCCCCGGTGTGACGACGACCTGGTCGGGGTCGGTCGGTACCCCCCGCGCGACGTAGGCGTCCGCGATCCGACGGCGCAGGTGCTCGGCACCGAACGGTTCGTAGCCGGCGCTGCCGAGCACGGACGGCAGCCAGTCCAGCGCCCTGGCCACGAGAGCCGCCGTCCCGGACGGTGCCGGGCCGGCCGCCGAGGACAGGTCCAGGTCGTCGCCGCGGACGCCCGGCACCAGCGGCAGGGACGGGCTGCGCTCCCCGCCGGGGATGTGGATCGTGGTCCCGGAGCCCTGTCGCGCCCTGGCCCAGCCGGACTCGACCAGTTCGCCGTAGGCCCGGGTGATCGTGGTGCGGCTGAGCCCCAGTTCGAGGGCCAGGTGCCGCTCGCTGGGCAGGCGAGCGCCGACGGCGAGTCGTCCGTCCATCACCATGCCGCGCAGGGCGTGGGCCAGACCGAGGTAGGCGGGCTGTTCTTCGGGGAGCGGCAGCAGGTCGCCGTAGGGCACGGTGGCGACCGACCCCGATCGTTGGTACACGCTCACCAGTCCACTATTGCACAATTGGCTATTTCGGAGAAGGCCATTCATCCCCGAGGATCGAACCATGCCACTCCGCGTCCGCCCCGTCCGCCGGCTCAGCCAGCTGTTCGTCGGCCTCGTGCTGTACGGCTGGTCGATGGCCATGCTGGTGCGGAGCCAACTCGGCCTCGACCCCTGGGACGTGCTCCACCAGGGCCTGGCGAACCACCTGCCATTCAGCTTCGGCCAGGTCACGATGGGCGTGGGTGCGGTCGTGCTCCTGCTCTGGATCCCGCTGCGGCACAGGCCCGGCGTCGGCACGCTGCCCAACGTGGTCCTGATCGGAATCGCCGCGGACGTCGGCCTCGCGGTCATCCCCCTGGCCGACGGCTCGATCGAGCGCATCGCCCTGCTGGTCGGCGGGGTGGTCGCCAACGGGCTCGCGGGCGCCCTGTACGTCGGGGCACGCCTCGGCACCGGCCCCAGGGACGGGCTGTGGGTCGCCCTCTCCGCGCGCACCGGGCTCAGCATCCGGCTGGTGCGGACGGCGATCGAGCTCACCGTGCTCGGCACCGGCTGGCTGCTCGGCGGCGTGGTGGGCATCGGCACGCTGCTCTACGCGCTGGCGATCGGGCCGCTGGTCCAGCTGTTCCTGCCCTGGGTGCAGGTGCCCCTGCCCGAGCCGGACGCCGCCCCCGAGCTGGTCGAGGCCGCCTGCTGACCCGTGTCGCGATCAGGCCAAGATCCGCGTCACACCCGGCACTCCCGTCACGCGTCGGGGCTCGGGCGCGTGGATCGCGACACCCCGCAGTCGGTCGGCGCGGCCTGTCGACCCGAGCCTGCGGAGGTCGCCCGGACCGCGACCCTCCACCGCTTGACGTGATCAGGCCACGGAACGCCCTGCGCGTGACCACGGAGCGGGTTGGGACGAGGCGCGTGGTCGGATCGCGACACAGGCCCGGGGACGGCTGGATCTGTCACTCGAAAGGGGTCCTGTGCGGCGCCCGCCGCGCGGCTACGTTGGGAGTGATCCCGTCACCACCCCGGAAGAAGCCACATGCCCTTCACGAGCCGCGCCCTGGTCGGCCTCGTCGCCAGCTCCGTGCTCCTTTCCGGATGCTCCGTGCTCAAAGCCGCCGTCTCGCCGCCCGAGCAGTCGGTCGCCGACGCCTGCGCCAGCTTCGGGACGCCCAAGGTGATCAACGCCGTCATCTCGTTCAGCCAGGACGCCAAGAACGCGCGGACGGGCAAGGAGCTCGGCAAGGCCCTCGACTCGCTCGCGACGCCGCTGGAAGCCGCCACCAGGAAGGTGGAGAACCAGAAGGTGAAGGTGCAGACCGAGATGACCACCATCGCGCTGCGCAATTTCGCGGCCGAGGCCCGGCGCTTCAAGCCGACCGCGAAGAACCGGAGCGCCGTGCTCGACGATGCCGCGACAGCGGAGAAGCAGCTCAAGAAGCTCGCCGACCTCTGCACGTGGTCGTGAGGCGGCCATGCGTCCCGTGATCCGGGCCGTCGCCAGCCTCATGGCGAGCCTCCTCCTGCTCACCGGGTGCTCCGCACTCCCCCTCCTCGCCCCGTTGATGGGCCCGTCCGGACAGACCGCCACCCCAGCCCCGGGGAAGCAGTCGCTGGCGCAGGCGTGCTCGGCCATCTATGACAACCGCGAGTTCTCGGACGCGCTGGGCGCACTCGATTCGGACGTGGCCAAGGCCAGGAACAGCAAGGCCCAGGCGACTGCGGTCGAGTCCTTCCGCAAGGTCCTGGCGAAGATCACTCCGGACCTGACGAACAAGTCGGTGAAGGCCCAGGCCGGCAAGCTGCTGAAGGCGCTCAAGGCCACGATCAAGACCCTTCGCTCGGAGAAGACCACCCTGGCCTGGCTGAAGTCGCTGAACCGGAACACCAAGAAGATGCAGACCGAGGCTGACGCCCTCGACGCCCTCTGCCTCAAGGTGTAGATCCCGGCACCCAGCCGGGTGAACCGGAAAGGAACCGCGAACCAAGGGGGACGGTTCCGGGCACAGGGCAACCGGGCCGGAGCAGGCTCCTGACCATCGCCGTTCAGACGGGCGCGCCGAGCCACTCCTTCGCGGCCGCGACCAGCGCGGCGACCCCGTTGCCGAGCGTGGGCTCGATCACCGGGGCGTAGAGCGGGGAGTGATTGGACGGTACGCCCGGCATGGCCCGCACCAGGCCGGCTGCGCCGCTGACCCCCGCGAACGCCGCCGGGTCGGCGCCGCCGAGGATCCAGTACACGCAGGGCACGCCGGCGGCGGTGGCGAACTCGCCGACGTCCTCGCTGCCGGTGATCGCCCCGGTGTCGACGACGGCGGCCGTGCCGAACACCCGGGCCAGGGCGGACGCCGTGCGCGCGCTCGCGTCCGGGTCATTGACGAGCACGGGGAAGCTGTCGGTGTGCACGATCTCCGGCGGTCGCGGGGCACCGGACGCCTGCGCCTCGGCCACGGTGATCCGCTCGATCGCCGCGAGCACCCGCTGGCGTACTTCTTCGTCGTACGAACGCACATTGACCTCGAGTTCTGCGGTGTCGGGAATGATGTTCACCTTCGTCCCCGCCCGCAACACGCCCACGGTGACCACCGCCACCTCGGCGCCGGCCACCTCACGCGCGACGATGCCCTGCAGCCGCAGCACCAGGGAGGCCGCCATCACCACCGGGTCGACGCAGGACTCGGGACGTGAACCGTGGCCGCCCTTCCCGTGCAGGGTGATCGTCAGCGAATCGGACGTCGCGAACGCGGGCCCGGGGTGCAGTCCGATCATGCCCGCCGGGAGTGGACCGACGTGCTGGCCGAGCACCACGTCCGGGGACCCGACGCGGTCGTACAGGCCGTCGGCGATCATCGCCTTCGCCCCGGACCCCACCTCCTCCGCGGGCTGGCCGACCAGCAGCAGCGTGCCCGTCCAGTCGGGGTCGGCCGCGAGCTGCCTGGCCGCGCCGAGCAGGCAGGTGACGTGCACGTCATGGCCGCAGGCGTGCATCACGGGAACGTCGTGGCCGTCGGGATCGATGCCGCGGGCGGTGCTGGCGTACGGCAGCCCGGTGGCCTCCTCGACGGGCAGCCCGTCCATGTCGGCACGCACGAGCACCGTCGGCCCGTCCCCGCGCCGCAGCACGCCGGCCACGCCGGTACGCCCGATGCCCGTGTGCACCTCGTAGCCGAGCCCGCCCAGGGTCCGCGCGACGATCGAGGCCGTCCGCTCCTCGGCGAACGACAGCTCCGGGTGGCGGTGCAGGTCCCGGTAGAGCGCGGCCAGCTCCGCCCCGTCCGAGCCCTCGTTGATGATCACAGGTTCGTCCATGCCGACGTCCTTCCGTCCGGCACCGACCCTACGCGCGAACTCCCGCCGGAACCTCGACCGTCGCTGGAGGCCATCCCCTACAGTCAGTATTGCCAGACATCACATGGGGGAGACAGATCATGCGACACCTGACCCGCGCGGCCATCGGCCTCGCCACCGGCTTCCTGCTGCTCACCGGCTGCTCATCGCTCGGCAACCTGATGCCCGGCGGCGGCGCGACCTCCGAGCCCGCAGCGAGTTCGAGCGCGTCCGAGGCGACTTCCGCACCATCCGACACCGGCGGTTCCTCGGGCCAGAGCGCCAGCGAGGCCTGCACTGTGCTCGGCGACACCATGAACGAGGCGGGCCAGGCCCTGCAGGATGTCGGGTCGAACCTCGGCAACGACCCGGAGAAAGCCCTGAAGGCGCTCGACGACTTCAGGGCGTCCTTCGAGACCGCCGTCACCAAGGTCGACAACCCGGAGGTGAAGGCACAGGCACAGAAGGCGCTCGACGCCCTCGATGCACTCATCGCCGCACTGAAGGCCGGCATCCAGGACACCTCGAAGATGCCCGACATGCTCACGGCGCTGTCCGACTTCCAGACGGAGATGACCGCTTTCGCCACGGTCTGCACCGGGTAGCCGCCGGACGGGCCGCAACCGGGTCAGAGGGTGCCGCGCAGGCCGAGCAGCATGCCCGCCGCGACCGAGATCATGATCGCGGCCACCACCAGGTCGAACACCCGCCAGGCCGTCGGGTTCGTGAACAGCGGACGCAGCGCCCGGGCGCCGAACCCCAGCGCGGCGAACCACACCACGCTGGCCAGCATCGCCCCCGCCGCGAACACCCACGGCGCGGGGTAGGTGGATGCCACCGACCCGATCAGTACCACCGTGTCGAGGTAGACGTGCGGATTGAGCCAGGTCAGCGCAGCGGCGGTCAGTGCGACGGACGCCAGCGGGGCCGCCTCGCCGCTCCCGTCCGCCAGGAGTACCTCGGTGCGCGTCGCCCGGCGCACGGCCTGGATCGCGTACCAGGTGAGCACCGCGCAGCCGAGCAGGGTCACCGCCACCAGGACGGCAGGGTGGGCCTGGACCAGGGCCCCGACACCGGCGGCACCGAGGCTGATCAGGACGATGTCACTGAGCGTGCAGATCGCGACCACGACGCCGATGTGCTCACGGCGCAGGCCCTGACGCATCACGTACGCGTTCTGCGCGCCGATGGCGACGATCAGGCCGAACCCGAAGCTGAGGCCGGCGAGCGCGATGGTGAACACGGCTCGACCGTAGGGGCAGACCGCCGTTCAGTCCAGCGAATGTTTCTCAGTCTTCATTAGCTTCACTTACGATGGTCTCGTGGATTGGGACCTCCCCCAGCTCCGTGCGTTCGCCGCGGTGGTCGATCACGGCACGCTCGACGCCGCCGCGTCGGCCCTGCACCTGACCCCGTCCGCGGTGAGCCAGCGGCTCAAGGCGCTGGAGAAGTCGGCG
>JAGQUI010000111.1 GCA_020438595.1 Propionibacteriaceae bacterium
GATCGCCAGAACCTCGCTCAGCGCGTGCGCCACCCGGGCGGCCGCCTCGTTCCCATCGAGAGTCGCCCAGCTCGGCTGGATGGAGCGGTCTGACGCGCGGGCGGGCATGGCCGACGACGAGAGCGATGAGGTCATGGCGCACATAGTGCCTGCACGCAGGGTGTCCGCTGGCATCGTGGAGCGACGAGCAGACGGAACCTTGACGATTTCTTCGTCGTTTGTGGTGGGAATGCAGTGCGGGGGACCGTTCGATGACGGGTCCGGGGTGGCGCGCTGACTCCGGCGAACATCGGTAGCGCCCAGGTCGCCGCGAACCGGCCCCCACAAGGTGCCACGCGGCACACATCGAGATCTCGTCAAGTGTTTGTGAAGGTTTGGTGTACTCGCCCGTTCTGGGTCGCGCGCCGCGTTCGCCGCCCGACATAGTTCAGGAGATCTGACCCCGAGGAGCCCCCCTGATGAAACCGTACGTCGTCGCTGCGTCCGTAATGGTGGCGATGTTGCTGCCCGCGTTCGGTGCCCAATTCGCCGTAGCGGCCGGGCCCCGGAGCGGATACGCAGCGCCGGCCGTCGAGCCCGCTGTGACGCCAGCTCCCTCGCCATCGGCGTCGGCCACCGACGACATGGCCGGGATGAGCCATGAGGACATGACCGGGATGAGTCATGAAGACATGCCCGGCATGAACAATGCGAGCCCGTCTGTATCGACCCCCACCCCGAGCACCGGGATGAATGATCAGACGATGCCGGGCATGGACCACGGGCAGTCGGGCATGAACGACCAGGACATGCCGGGGATGGATCACGGAAGTGGGAACGCGGAGCCTGCCGGCGGCGCAGCTGAAGGGTCGTCGCACGCTCATGGCGAGGGCGTTGCGACCCCGCCACGCCCGGTCGCGGCCCTCGTTGGCGGCTTCGCTGCCGTCAACGGCGGGGTGATGATCACCGCCGCCGTCCTGCGCCGACGCGACAAGCGTCATGCCGCCACCTCCTCCCGACCCACCCGGCCGGCCAAATAGCCCACCCAGACGAACAAGGACGATCGATGCCAACTCTGATTCAGCTGCGTCCGCGGGACGAGGAGTCCGACCTCGACGCAAACCCCCCACTCCCTTCAGCCCCGGCGGGTCCCAACCTGATGAGGATCTCGCTCATCGCAAGGATCCTGCGCAGCCGGTGGTACCCCGGCATCCTGCAGGTCCCGGTGGCCGCTGTCTTCGGTCTGGTGGCGTTCCAGCTGCTCGCCGGGCCGGCCGCCGCGCAAAGGAATGCCGGCACCGCCTTGATGTGGGTGCTGTGGTGGCCCATCCTGCCGATCACCTTCGTGCTGGTCGGGCGCCTGTGGTGCGCGGTCTGTCCGTTCGGCGCGATCTCCGACGTCGTCCAGAAGCTTGTCGGCGTGAACCGGCCGGTGCCGCGGTTCCTCAAGCTGTACGGCCTGTGGATCATCGACGCCCAGTTCCTGGCGATCACCTGGAGCGACCACGTCTGGGGGATCGTCGAGTCACCGTGGGGCTCAGGCGTACTCCTTCTTCTCCTCACCACCGGGGTGATCATCTCCGGAGCACTCTTCCAGCGGCGCACGTTCTGCCGCTACCTGTGCTTCCTCGGCGGCCTGTGCAGCAACTACTCCCGCGGCAGCGTGGTCGAACTTCGCGCCGACCAGGACATCTGCAGGACCTGCAAGGCGAAGGCGGCCTGCTTCAATGGCACCGCCACCCAGCCCGGCTGCCCGCTGTTCAACTTCCCGCGGACGATGGACTCCAGCGCGAACTGCACCCTGTGCGCCAACTGCATCAAGGCCTGCCCCAACGATGCCATCCAGGTGCGGGCACGCAAGCCGCTCAGCGAACTGTGGTTCCTGGACAAGCCGAAGATCGAGGAATCGTTCCTCGCCATGGCGATCATGGGCATCGTCCTCATCCAGAACCTCACCATGCTCTCAATCTGGCAGGACATCCTCGGCTGGATCGAAAAGACCACCGGCATCACCAGCTACCCGCTCATCTTCACCGTCGCCTTCGTGGTCGCGGTGAGCGTTCCCGTCGGCTTGATGGCGCTGGCCTCGAAGGTCGCCTCGCGCGGCAACCTCGAGAACACGGTGACCAACTTCGCGAGGTTCGGCTACGCCCTGATCCCGCTGGACATCGCTGCCCACCTGGCCCACAACCTCTTCCACCTCCTCGCGGAGGGCGGGGTCGTGTTCTCCACCGTCGCATCACTGTTCGGCTTCGATTCGGCCCAGATGCCGACGGCGCTGGCGAGTTCCTCAACGATCCTGATCCTGCAGCTGATCATCCTCGCCCTCGGGGTGGCAGGTTCGGCCTACACCATCCGCCGAATCACGAACCGCCGCTACGGCAGCGTCGCACGCCGCCGCGCCACCACGACCCCCTACCTGGTGCTGCTCGGGGTCTTGACCGTGATGAACGTGTACCTGTTCCTGATGCCGATGGCCCACCGTATGTAGCAGCTCCGGGCCAGCAGGGCGAGCCACGCCAGGGAGGCGAGGCTGAGGACCTGCTGGAGCGGGACGGAGATCATCGCTGCCGGGGTGAGTCCGTCCCGGAGCGGGAGGGTCGTGACCCCGCTGGCGGCGCCTTGCTCGACTCGAAGTCGTGGCTTGCCGTCCGGGCCGATGATCCCGCTGACGCCGCTGGTGGTGACCACGAGTACTTCCCGCTTCAGTTCCGCCGCGCGAGCCCGGGTGATGGCGAACTGCTGGTCCACCTGGCTCGAGCCCTGGTACATCGCATTGCTGCTCTGCACCACGATGATCTGGGCGCCGTTGCCGGGCAGGTCGTAGGCGACCTGGTCAAAGGCGACGTCGAAGCAGAGGAGAACCCCCACGGTTGCGGCACGACCGTCGCGGAGGGTGACCGGCAGGGTGCCGGCTACGGTCCCGGGGACCGATTGCGCTCCCACGTAGCGGAGTTGCGGAACGAGGGGGAGCAGGACGTCGCGGAACGGAATCCATTCACCGAACGGGACGAGAGACCGCTTGATGTAGGTGGGGCCGGCGCCTTGGGTCGTCCACCATTGCGATGCGGTCTGTCGTTCGTCCTGCCCTGGACCTTTGAGGATCGTTCCCACGAGTATCGGCGCCCGGGCGGCGGCGACCGAGGCTTCGATGAGGCTGCGGGTTGTCGCGTCGACTCGTGGGTCGAGATCTGTGGCGTTCTCGGGCCAGATCACCGCGTCGGGCACGTCTGCGCGTCCGCTGCTGATCTCCTCGGCGAGCTTCGCCGTTTGGCTGGCGTGGCGGTAGGAGGTGGAGCGCTCGGCACCGATCCCGTAGACGCCACCCCCGGGGGCACCACCCTGGACCCACCCGAGCGTGATGTTGCCGGTGGTTGCTGGGGGAGGCAGCGCGCGTCCCGCCAAGGCCGCGAGAAGCAGTCCCGCGATGAGGGCGGCGAGAACCGAGACTCGGCGCCACGACGTCCGGATGGCGACCCAGGCCAGCGACTGCGCGAGCAGTGCTGTGGCGAAGCTGAGCCCGCCGACGCCGACCAGCGGGAGCAGGCCTGACAGGGGCGAGTCGAGCATCGTGTAGCCCAGCCGAAGCCACCCGAATCCACCGAACGGGAATCGGGACGCCGCATACTCCATCGCCAGCCAGAGCCCGGCGGACAGGACCGGCCAGGCCCGGGTCGTGAAGGCCAGGCTGGTGGCTACGCCGAGGAGTGCGTACCACGTGGTCATCGCGACGATCAGCCCGGCCGCTGCCCCCGGGTCGATCATCCTCATCCAGTTGAGGGTGATGGCCGTGAAGACGAACCCAAAGGCCGTGCCCACCGCGGCGGCCCGGCGGCCACTGTGCGGACCGTGGGACGCCAGCGCGAAGCCCGCCACCCCGACCACCGTGGCGGGCCACAGGCCGATCGGGGCGAAACCGACGCTGGTCAGGGCGCCAGCCAGGGCGGCGATCAGGATCCGATGGCTTTGCCGTTGAGAACGCCGGGCGAGCTCGCCGAACCGTGGCTTCGCTCGAGCGCCCGTTGGGTGGGCGGATGCCAGCGCGAGGTTCTCAGGCAACCGGGGTCGTGAGGGGCGCGCGTTCTGGCGAATCGGCCTGGCCGACACGCCTGGCTCTTGCGATCAGGACGAGTCCCCCGATGATGCTGGCCAGGCCGAAGAGCTGCGCTTCCGTCAGGCCGAGGAGCACTGGGTTGTTGATCCGCACGAGTTCGACGAGGATCCGGGAGAGCCCGCTCATCACGAGGTAGCTGCCGAACACCGCGATCGGGGCGATCCGGTCCTGCAATACCCACAGGGCGAGAGCGATCAGGAACGCCGCCGCAGCCTCATAGAGCTGGGCCGGGTGCACCGGCACGTTGACGGGAACGGCCCCGTTGGGGAAGGCCATTCCCCAGGGCAGGTCGGTCGGCTTGCCGTACGTACCGTCGCCGGCCAGGAAGCATCCGATCCGTCCAATGCCGTAGGCGACCGACAGCGGCATCGCCATCGCTCCGGCAACCGTGCCGAGCGGAAGTCCGCGGCGGCGGGTGATCACGAGAACTGTCAGGACACCACCGATCAGGCCCCCGTACCAGACGAATCCTGAGCTGCCGAGCATGTGCAGGTCGAAATGGCTCCAGTTGTCGATCAGGAAGTAGACCTTGGCTGCCACGAAGCCCCACACTGTCGCCCACATCACCAGGGAGTACGCCGTGTCCTTGTCGTAACCGAGCCGAGTGAAGCGTCGGCCGAGAATGTACGCACCGACGAGGGCGGCGACTGCCTTGCTCACCCCGTAGGACTGGATCTGGAATCCGAAGATGCTGAACAGTACGGGTAGCACGGTGATCAATCTCCAAAGGAAGCAGTGAGTGGGCCGCAGCAACGGGCCGGTCAGGTCAACGGTGCCGTGCCTTGGTGTGGATTGCGCAGACCTTCCCGCAAGATTCAGTCAAGAACCCCAACCGGGCGCGGGGGAGGCGGCGTCCTGTCGGGAACTGAGCGATCGCCCCTTCTTGTCCGAATCTTGACCCGAACCACGGCTGAGCCGAACGACCTGCCCGGCATCCTGACCGCGAGGCATCGACCCACGAAGGGAGTGACGTGCTGCATCAAGGCCCCCCGGTCGCGAGCTGGATCCTCATCTGTCTTGCGCTGGTTCTGTTGTGGCTCGTCACCATCGTGGCGGCTCGTTCGCTGTTGGGCGGTCACAGAGTCCAGCGAGTCCGTCACGTATCGCCGACCCGAGCCGAATCACCTGCCGGGTCGCCGCGACCGTCGGTTCGTTCTTCTTGACCGCACCTTGATCCACGCCGAACAGGAACCGAATGTGTGGTGGGCACAGTTGCAGACAGGACAACCTCCACCGAGGTGGAGTGTGGAGAAGGAGTTGCCGTGAGCGTGGATAACCAGTCGAAGTCGTCGCCGCCGTGGGCGAATTACCCCGACGCCGAGACGTCCCCGGACCGGTCGGTCCCGGATCAGGCGAGCCACGCCGGCCATCAGGCCGACCACTCCGAGCACGGAAGTCGCGGAGGTCACGGCTGGATGATGCTGCTGATGTGCGTGCCGCTCGTCGCTATCGGTCTGTGGCAGTTCTTCAGCGGCGGCGGACTGGCGCCACTCCTTGGCGGACTGGTGTGCTTCGGGATGATGGCGCTGATGCATCTCGGGATGGGCTCGTCGCATCGCCATTGAGGTCGCTTCGGGTCCAGCAGGAGGCCGCGGTTGCGTACGAGCTAGCTACGGGGGGTGCGGCGGATCGGGAGGCTCAGGGTGAAGGTGGATCCCAGGCCCGAGCCGGGGCTCACAGCCGTCAACTGGCCGCCGTGGGCTTCGACGAGCGCGCGGGCGATGGTCAGCCCGATACCCGATCCTGCAGCATCGCGGGTTCGGGCGGTGTCTCCTCGGTAGAACCGGTCGAAGACATGGCGCAGCTGATCGGGGGCGATGCCGTCGCCGGTGTCGGCAACCGCCACGAGGGCAGTTTCTTGGGTCTTCTGGACTGTGATCGTGACACTTCCTCCGGGGGAGGTGTGCCTCAACGCGTTGTTGACCAGGTTGTTGAGCGCCTGGCCGATACGGATCGCGTCGATCGCCACAACCGCGTCCTCACCGGCGATGAGCGCGAGGGTGACGTCCTTGGCATCGAACTTCGGCTGATGGGCATCCACCACGTCGGCGACGACATCACGAAGCGACTGCACATTGGGCTCGATGGTGACCCGGCCCTCTTCGGCCCGGGAAACGTCGTTGAGATCCCCGGCAAGCCGGCTCAGGTGATTCGTCTCGGCGAGAAGAAGGCTGCGGGTATCGGCATCCCACTCCGCTACGCCGTCGTCGACGGCTTCAAGGTGCGCCTGGATGTTGGCCAGGGGAGTGCGCAACTCGTGCGCCAGGTCTCCAAGGAGACGAAGACGGGTCTGCTCGGTCGCCGCAAGCTGCGTGGTCATGTCGTTGAAAGCTGCCGCGAGATTCGCCAACTCCGGCCCGGCGCCCGCTTCGATCACGACAGGTTCGTGGCTGCCCTGGGAGAGGGCCTTCGCCGCCGTGGAAAGCTTCTCCAGCGGCCGTCGGATTCGACGGGTCACGTAGTAGGTGACGCCCAGCGCGCAGCCGATCGCGACCACCATGGCGACCGCCAGCGAGGCGGTGCTTGAGTCCAGGTAGGCCTGCTCGATGTGGGGGATCTCCGGGGACGTCGGCACGTGACCACTGGCAATGAGGTGGTCATGGAACAGGGTTGGCCCCAGGATCGCCGCGACACCGCCGGCGGTGGCGATGGCTGCCAGCAGCACCAGGCTCTGCGCCACGAACAGCCGGACCCCCAGGCTCCAGTCCTTGGGGCGGGTCGGTCGCTTCACTTGGGCGGAGCCTCGGGCCTGCCCATGCGATACCCGACTCCCCGGACGGTGAGCAGGTAGAGGGGTTCGATCGGATCGTCGCCAAGCTTGCGACGCAGGTTCGCGATGTGCACGTTCACGACGTGGTCGTCACCGACCCACTCGGTGTTCCACACGCGATCGATGATCTGACGGCGCGTGAGCGTGGCTCGCGGGTTGCTGGAAAGCACGTCCAGAATGTCGAATTCGGTGCGGGTGAGGCTGAGCCGGCGATCGCCGACCCAGACCTCCCGCAGTCCTGGATCGATCACCACGTCACCGAATTGACGCTTCTCAGCCGACTCCTCGGGTGAGGTCGCTCTCGACAGGCGGGGTCGCCGCAGAACCGCGCTCACCCGAGCGACCACCTCCCTTGGACTGAACGGCTTGCCGATGTAGTCGTCGGCACCCACACCGAGACCGATGATCCGGTCGGTCTCATCGTCCCTCGCGGTGAGCATGAGGATGTAGCAGTCCGAGAAGGTCCGCACCTGCCTGCAGACCTCGATCCCGTCCAGCCCGGGCAGGCCCAGGTCGAGCAGGATGACCTCGGGATCGAGTTCGCGTGCGGCGGCGACCGAGCCGGGGCCGTCCACCGCATAGTGAACCTCATACCCGGCCTTCACCAGGTACGACCCAAGAATCTGCGCCAAGGCTCGTTCATCATCAACGACGAGGATCTTGGCCGGTGCCGGCACGGTGCTGCTCATCTTCGAAGTATGGCGGACCGACGGCCGCGGCCGGCTGCTGCGGGGGCATCGGCGGCCATCTCTTGATCCAATCTTGACCGAACCGTCGCCCGGAGCCCCTCAACCCGCCGGCTGGCGCAGGCACGCGGCAACCAGGCGGGTATCGCCGTCCGCTACGCCAGCTCAAGCTTCGCTGCGGGTGGGACTGCTCTCCGCGGGGCCCGGGTCCGCGACCTCGACCCACTTCGATTCACAGCCCGGGCAGCGCAAGACTGGCGCGCCGTCGACCTCCTCGCCTGTCGGAACGGTTCCGCAGGCATCACGGCAAGGATTGAGGACCAGGTGGAGAATCACCCGACCATGGTGGTCGACCCGCGCAGATTGGCCAAATCTCGCAGGTCGCTTCGGCTGCGACATCTCCCTCAACAGCTTCGCGGCGGCCAAACCGTGGTGGCCGGCTATGGGAGATCTTTACTTCGCGGTGGGGGTGACCGCTATGAGCGGCGGGCAGGCTGGTTGTGTCGGGCGGCGA
>JAGQUI010000112.1 GCA_020438595.1 Propionibacteriaceae bacterium
AGGGTCATGTAGTCGGCCGGCAGCGACGTGGCCGCACGAACGGCCTGCGTGAACGGGATCCCGGCGGCGACCGCGTTGCGCACGGCCCGGTCGAGGGTGAGCGTCGAGCCGGCGATGGTGTCGGTGCCGGCGATCCGGGCGACACCGTCGCGGACCTCGACCGGGAGCTCGCCGAGCACGTAGTCGCCGTCGGACGCAGCGGCCGCAGCCATCGCGTCGGTGACGAAGACCACCCGGTTCGCCTCGGTGGAGGCCACGAAGGCGACCAGTTCGGGACGCACGTGCACCCCGTCCATGATCAGCTCGAGGTAGACCCGCGGGTCCTCCCACAGCGCCAGCACCGGACCCGGCTCGCGGTGCCGCAGCGGCCGCATCGCGTTGAACAGGTGGGTCGCGCCGATCGCGCCGGCGTCGATCGCGGCCCTGGCCGTGTCGTAGTCGGCGTCGGTGTGGCCGATCGCCGCGACCACGCCGCGGGCGGCCATCAGCCGGATCGAGTCCATCGCCCCGGCGCGCTCCGGTGCGATCGTGACCATCTTCACCGCACCCCGGCCGGCGTCCAGCAACTCGGCCACCTCGGCCGGCTCCGGGTCGGTGAGCAGGGCCGGCGGGTGCGCGCCCTTGTACTTCAACGCGAGCCACGGGCCCTCGAGGTGGATGCCGGCCAGCTCACCGGACTCGACGAGACCGGCCAGGCAGTTCACCTGCCGCTTCAGGTCCGGAATGGTGCCGGTGACCAGCGAGGCCACCATGGTGGTGATCCCGAGCCGGCGGTGGGCGGCGAGCGCCTGCCGGGCGACGTCGGGGTCCTCGGTGACGAAGGACGCGCCGCCGCCGCCGTGGCTGTGCACGTCCACGTAGCCCGGGACCAGCACGCCGTCGACGTGCTCATCCGCCGGGCGCGGCGGCGCACCGGTGCCGGTGGCCACGATCCGGTCGCCCGCGGTCTCCACCCAGCCGGCGACGAGCGCGTCGGCGTCCGGGAGGTAGATCTGGTCCGCAGTGATGAGCATCAGACGTCCAGCCTCTGCCAGTCGGGGAGGTGCGCGTAGGTCTCCTTGTAGTAGTCGGCCAGTGCCAGCTCGGCGGCCGCGTCCTCGTCGACCACGATGGTGGCGTGCTGGTGCAGTTGCAGCACCGAGCCCGGGTACATCGACGTGATCGGTCCCTCCACGACCTGCGCGATCGCGTGCGCCTTGCCCGAACCCGTCGCGACCAGGATCACGTGGCGCGCGTCCATGATCGTGCCGAGGCCCTGGGTCAGGCAGTGTCGCGGCACCTGGTCGATCGAGTCGAAGAAGCGCGCGTTGTCCTCCCGCGTCCGCGCGGCCAGGGTCTTGATCCGGGTCCGCGACGACAGCGAGGACGTCGGTTCGTTGAACCCGATGTGGCCGTTCGAGCCGACGCCCAGGAACTGGATGTCCACTCCCCCGGCCGCCGAGATCGCGTCCTCGTAGGCCACGCAGGCGGCGGCGAGGTCGTCGGCGAACCCGTTCGGCACATGCACCCGGGCCGGATCCAGCCCCATCGGCTCGGTCACGGTCTTGCGGATGATCTCGTGGTAGCTCTCCGGGTGGCCCTCCGCGATCCCGACGTACTCGTCCAGCGCGAACGCGGACGCCTGCGACAGGTCCAGCTCACCGGCCTCCACCAGGCGGGCCAGCTCTGCGAACGTCTGCACCGGCGACGAGCCGGTGGCCACGCCGAGCACCACCTCGGGGCCGATCGGGCCGGCGATCCGGGCAGCCTTCGCCGCCGCGACCTCGCCCACACGCCGGGCACTCGGACAAATGATGACTTCCATGACTTCCTTCTCTTCGTTGCCCCGCCCCCGACTTGTCAGAATCTGGTGCGGCCATGACCGCAGGAGATTCTGACAAGTGGGGGATGGACGGGCTGGTGGGGGGTACGGGGCCTACTTGGCGGCGGTCGGGTCCACGGAGAGCTCGGCCTCGTCGCCCTCGTCCTCGCGACCCGGGGTCCTCAGGTTCCACTTGCGGATCACGAAGCGGAACAGGAAGTAGTAGACCACGGCGAAGCCGAGCCCGATCGGGATGATCAACCAGGGCTGGGTGCCGATGTTCCAGTTCAACAGGTAGTCGAACAGGCCCGCGGAGAATCCGAAGCCCATGTGGATGCCGAGCGCATTGGTGATCGCCAGCGACAGGCCGGTGAGCAGGGCGTGGATGATGTAGAGCGGCCACGCGATGAACATGAAGGAGAACTCCAGCGGCTCGGTGACGCCGGTGAGGAACGCGGTCAGCGCGACCGAGATCATGACGCCGGCCACGACCGGACGGTTCTTCGGCTTCGACTCCTGCCAGATCGCCAGCGCGGCGGCCGGCAGCGCGAACATCATGATCGGGAAGAAGCCGGTCATGAAGGTGCCCGCGGACGGGTCGTGGGCGAAGAAGCGGGTCAGATCGCCGTGCACAACAGTGCCGTCCGCCGTGGTGAAGTCGCCGATCTGGAACCAGACGATGTTGTTCGGGATGTGGTGCAGGCCCAGCGGGATCAGCAGGCGGTTCATCGTGCCGTACACGAAGCCTCCGACGACGGCGTTGCCCGCCACCCACTCGCCGACGGCGGTCAGGCCGATCTTGAAGGCCGGGTAGACGAACGACATCAGCACCGCCAGCACCATCGTGGCGAGGGCGGTGACCATCGGCACGAAGCGCCGGCCGCCGAAGAACGCCAGGTACGGCGGCAGGCTGATCCGGTAGTACTTCTGCCAGAGGAAGGCGGCGATCAGGCCGACCAGGATGCCGCCCAGCACGCTGTAGTTGACCAGTTCCTGGGTGCCGCCCTCCGCGGGGAGCCCCAGCACGAGCGGCGACATGGCGTCACCGACCGCCTTGTAGACGAGGTAGCCGACGACCGCCGCCATCGCGGTGGAGCCGTCGGCCTTCTTGGCCATGCCGATCGCGACGCCGACCGCGAACAGCAGCGGCAGGTTGGCGAACAGGGCGCCGCCGGCCGCACCGATCACCGATGCCACGGCGTCCCAGCCGAGGCCGTCCGGGCCGAGCATGTCCGCCTGCCCGAGCCGCAGCAGCAGTGCCGCGGCCGGCAGGGAGGCGATCGGCAGCATCAGGCTGCGGCCGAACTTCTGCAGCGGCGCGAGGTTGAACCGGCCTACGGCCGCCATCTCGTTGCTTGTCACAGCGTGTTTCCTTCCTGAGTTCCCACAGCCGGGGACAGGTCGTCCCGGCCGAGTTCCATGTGGACCTGGTAGCGGTCGCCGCGGTAGCGGGAGACCACGTATTCGATGGGCCGGCCGTTGGCGGTGGAGATCCGCCGGAAGACCAGCAAGGGGGTGTTCACGGGAGCGGCGAGGGCGCGCGCGAGGTCCGCGTCGGCCGCCTCTCCCCACAGCGTCTGCTCGGCGTGGTCGACCCACAGCCCGTAGTGCGTGCCGAGGATCTCGTACAGCGAGCCGCCGGCGATGTCGTGCTGGTCCAGCTCTGCCAGGGGCTCGGCCGGGTACCAGCCGTCCTCGTGGGCGATCGGCTCGTTGTCGGCGAGGCGGACGCGGAGCACGCGCCACGCCTGCGCGCCGGGCTCCAGGCCGAGCGCCTCGGCGGCCTCAGCGGGCGGATCGGCCAGGGCGACCGAGACCAGGCGGGTGGACGGGGTGCGGCCGCGGCGGCGCATGTCCTGGCTGAACGAGGCCAGGTGCAGGCGGGTCTCGAGCCGGGGCCGGACCGCGAAGGTGCCAAGACCGTGCGTGCGCTGCAGCAGCCCGTCGGCGACGAGGCCGTCGATCGCCTTGCGGACGGTCGCCCGGGAGACGCCGTAGGTGGTCATCAGCTCGCGCTCGGAGGGAATCGCGTGCCCGGGGACGACGAGCCCGATCAGCAGCTCACGCAGCTGCTGGTGCTTGGGCCGGGGGCCCTCGACGATGGTGTTCCCGTTCACGTCCGACATGATTTCCCTCTCTGGTACGTACTGGATCGTACTGGTACGTACCACTTGACCGAAATCATGCTATGGTTCTCGCACACTGTCAAGCAGGGCCACGGTGGCCCACCGAGAGGAGACGTGAAATGAGCAGCAAGGCAGAGCAGATCCTGGCCGGACTGGGCGGCGCGGAGAACATCGAGGAGATCGAGGCGTGCATCACCCGCCTGCGCACCGAGGTGAAGGATCCGTCCAAGGTGGACGAGAAGGCCCTGAAGGCCGCTGGCGCGCACGGCGTGCTGTCCGCGGGCAAGGTCGTCCAGGTCGTGGTGGGCCCGGAGGCCGACAACCTGGCCGAAGACATCGAAGACCTGATGTGATGCAGCAGGTCCTCTCCCCCTGCCCCGGCCGGGTCTTCCCGATCACCGAGGCCGAGGACCCGGTCTTCGCCCAGGAACTGGTCGGGCCCGGGGTCGCCATCGAGCCGCTCGCCGAACCCACCACCGTGGTGGCCCCGGTGGGCGGCACCATCCTGAAACTGCACCCGCACGCCTTCGCGATGGTCACCGCGGACGGCCTGGGCGTGCTCGTCCACCTGGGCATCAACACGGTGAAGCTGGACGGCGCGGGCTTCGAACTGCTGACCACCGAGGGCAGCACCGTCGCCGCCGGCGCTCCGATGGTGGCCTGGAACCCGGCGGAGATCACCGGCGACGACATCACCACGACGGTGCTGGTCGTGGCCCTCGACCGTCCCGCCGGCTCACTGGACAGCCCGGCCAGCGGCGACGTGACGGCGGGGACGCCCCTGTTCGGCGTCGATGCCTGAACCGGCAGCCCTGCTGCTCGACCTGGACGGGACGCTCGTCGACTCCGAGGGCTTCCACCGCCAGGTGTTCCGTAACTGGTTCGCCGCCCGGGGCTGGCCCGTCAGCGAGGAGATGCTGGACGGGTTCACCGGGCGGCGCGCGGACGACGTGCTCGCCAACGAGCCCGGCCCCTGGGCCGGTGAGGACGTCGGCGCGATGCTGGCCGAACTGCTCGCCCACGTGGGCGAACTGCCGCGCCCCCGGCTCGTGCCGGGGGCGGCGGAGCTCGTGGCCGGGGCGGGCGTCCCGCTCGGGCTGGTCACCTCTGCGACGCACGACTGGGCCCGGACCTGCCTCGGCGACCTGCTGGACGGGTTCGCCGTCGTCATCACCAGGGACGAGGTGGTCCGCGGCAAGCCCGACCCGGAGCCCTACTCCCTCGCCTGCCGGCTCCTGGCGGTACCGGCCGCGGACTGCCTCGCGGTCGAGGACGCCCCCGCCGGCGTCGCCTCCGCTGTCGCCGCGGGGATCGGACTCGTTGTCGCCGTCAGCACGACCTTCACCCCGGACCAACTTTCCGCGGCCCACGTCGTGGTGCCGGGCCTGGACCGGATCCCGCCGCTGCTCGCCGGGTAGCCGCGACCCGCTGAGCCCGCCGAGTTCCGGGTGGTCGAGCTTGCCCCGAACATCACGTGCATAATGCCGATGTGCGCTCGTTGGGACAGCGGCTGGTCGAAACCCTCGACGCGTAGGGGCGGCTGTTCGCGATGCCCGGGTCGTGAATGGATTTGCACCCTGGATGCTCCCAGGAAGCCAGACCACCGCTTGATCAGCACATCGAGAGGGCAAATCCGCTCGCCCGCAAGGTGGCCCGAACGATCCTCGCGATCATGCCGCGCAGAGTGTGCTCGATATTGCTGCGAGTAGAGCGACGCGCGGTGCAGCGGGTGAACGCGGTTCTGGCGCTTGAGTTCCCTGATCAGTGCACTTGGGTGCACGACGCCCGCCCAGAGAACTCCGTTGAGCCCCTTCTTCCAAAGCCGGTGCCCGCTGATCGCTCCGTCGTTCGCCGCAAGGGGACAACTGGCCCGCGCGCTCAGATGGCTGCGATGTCGAGGAGATGTTCAAGCCCGGCGAAGTCGTCGACGTTGCGGGTGTAGAGGCGTGCGCCGTGGGCGTGGGCGGTGGCGGCGATGAGGAGGTCCATGGCCCGGCGGCGGGGTTGGCGTCCGGCTTCGACCACGGCGGCGGCGAGCCGGCCGTAGCTGATCGCGACCGCGTCGTCGACCGGCAGGGCGTCGAAGTGCTTCTGGAGGATGCTGAGCCGGCGCAGCCGCTCGGCACGCACAGGAGCGGTCCTGGCGACCAGCACTCCGAACTGGAGTTCGGCCAGGCTGATCGCGCTGATCGCCAGCATGCCGGGGATCGGCGCGATGTCGCCGGCGATGAGGACGCTGGTGTCGAGCAGCGCACGCTCGGGCTGAGCGGTCGTGGTCACCGTTCGACCCAGGGGTCCCGCAGGTCGTCGCCGACGAGTTCCCGGTCGTACTCCCAGTCCGGATCGGCGGGGCCGGCGAACAGCTCAGCGACGTCGTCCCAACGACGCCACCGGGTGGGAACCGCCGGCACAAGGCGAGCGCTCGGCCGTCCGGAGACCGTGATCGTGATCTCCTCTCCGGACTGAGCGCGACGCACCAGGTCGGAGGCATCCTGACGCAACTCCCGCAGTCCCACGTTCTTCTCCACAACCCCAAGGTAGCACTTGTGCTATCCAAGGCTGTCCGACCAACCGGATCAGCTGCCCGGGCGCGGGATCTTCTGCTTGTCCACCCGCCCCTCCTTGGCCTCGGCCAGCTCCCGCTTGGCCTGCTCCGACTCGGCCTGCAGCTCGGCCATGTTGAAGCTGCCCCGCAGCGCCCAGAACACGATCAGGCCCACCACCAGCGACCAGTAAGCGGGCAGCTGCAGGATCAGCGGCGCGGTGATCAGGGCCACCATGTCGAGACCGCGGAACAGGTTGAGGATCAGCCCCGGCGGCAGCGCGCCCGAGGACGTGGCCATCATCGGGGTCTGGTAGTCCACCTTCTTGGCGGTCACCCAGCGGACCGCACCCATCAGCCCGGCGAGCGAGGTGATCAGCGCGGCAGACAGCCCGCTGGTCAGGCTGCGGTCCGCACCCGTGCTGGCGATGCCGACGAACGCGGGCGTGGCCGCAAGGCCCCACAGCAGCGCCAGCATCGCCGGCACCGCCATCGTCGCGGTGCGCAACTGCGCGGTCTTGAACGGGAACGTGCGGGCCAGTCCTCCGGTGCGGGAGAGCACCCGCAGGCTGCCCAGGAAGGGCACGAGTCCGGCGACCAGGGCCAGGCCGCTGATGAACGGGTTCAGCTGGCTCATCCGCAGCGCGTCCACCGCGTACGGCACGAACAGGCTCATGCCCAGACCGAGGAACGCGGACGGCTGCCGCTTCAGCCGCTCCACGTCGCGCCAGACCAGCGCGCCGAGGCCCAGGCCACGGCCCCGGGTGGGCTTCACGTGGCCCTTCTCGGCCATCCGGCGCTCCACCAGGATGTCCCGGATCAGCCCGAAGTCGAGGGCGAACATCGCACCCTGCATGCCGGAGACCAGCGACCCGCCGGAGACGAGCCGGGCCCGGCGGATCTCCTCCAGCCGCGCCACGGTGACCTGCAGCAGCACGACCATGCCGACCAGGCCGGCGGCGGCCAGCCCGGCGAACACCCAGGTGGCGGTGCCGGCCTCGGCGAGGATCGCTGTGGGCAGCCAGCCGGCGGCCACCGAGACCACGACGAGCAGGACGGCGAGCGCCGCGGTGGCGAACACCGCCTGCAGCACCTTCACGACCCGCACCCGTTCCCTGGTCTGCTCGGACGCGGCGAACGCGACCAGCCCGGCGCTGCCGAAGGCGGCCGCGCAACTCCACGCGAGCACCTGCAGCCAGGCCAGCCCGGACAGGGCGCCGACGAGCGCGGTGGTCAGGCCCGCGATCAGGAACGACAGCAGCAGGGGCAGCACCAGCCGGCCGCGCAGCAGGCGGCGGCGGCTGATCGGCGCGTCCATCAGCCAGAAGCCCTCCGCGGCCGAGGCCAGCACCGGCCCGAACAGCCGGGCCACGCCGAGCGCGACCGCGAAGCAGGCCAGCACCATCGCCGTGGGCACCAGCAGCCGGACGGAGGCGCAGGACTCGGTATTGCAGCCGGCCATGTTACCCTGGGCGCGCAGCACGATCGAGATAAGCATCGCGCCGATCATCACGACGCTGAAGAGCATCACGTAGCTGCACTGCA
>JAGQUI010000113.1 GCA_020438595.1 Propionibacteriaceae bacterium
GGGGACGGTTCCTTTCCGGTTCAGGCCTCCGACAAGGGACGACAGGTGAACTGGGAGGAACCGTCCCCAGTTCCGGTTCAGGAACCGTCCCCAGTTCCGGTTCACTCCTGGGTGGGCGGGACGGCGGGGTGGACCGAGAGAGGAACCGTCCCCAACTCGGTCCAGGCGGGTCAGCCGACGACGATCTTCCCGTCCACCAGCTGCACGGGCAGCGGGTCGATGATCGTGCCGCCGAAGGCGCCGTCCGGCGTCTCGTTCACGAACGCGAGGAACTTCCACTCGCCGGTGTCGCGCAACTGGATCAGGCGGCCCACGTACAGCCCGGGCGGTGAGACCACCGTTGCGCCGGCGATGTCGTACGGGCCGAGCGGGGTCTCCGCCTTCGCCGCCCAGGTGCCGCCGGGGGTGGTGCCCTTGCGGGCGTCCGCCACGTCGCCGCCGAGGCAGCTGAACAGCAGGAACGTGTGACCCTCGATCTCGACGTCGTACATCACCTCGAGCTGGCCGAACCCCTGGCCGACCTCCGAGAGCGGCTCGCGCACCTCCCAGCTGCGCAGGTCGGCACTCCAGGCGTGCCCGACCACCCCGCGCTCGTCCACCGGGCCGGTGTTGCCGCGCGCCGTCACCAGCATGTGCCAGCCGTCCCCGTCCGGGTCGGGCAGCACCCACGGATCGCGGAACGCCCAGTCGTGCCAGCCGCCGTCCAGCTGCTCGTACCAGCGCGGATCGGCCTCGGCGAGCAGCCCCTGCTTGGTCCAGGTGAACAGGTCCGGGGACGTGGCCAGGCCGACCCGCTGCATGTTGCTGCCGGACGGGGCGCGCGCGGCTCCCGTGTAGAACATCAGCCAGCTGCCGTCCGGGTGCCGGGTGATCGAGCCGGTCCAGGTCGCGAGCTCATCGAACTCGCCCGGCTCGCCGTGCACGATCGCGTCCTCCACCTGCGCCCAGTTCACGAGGTCGGAGGAGACCGCGTGGCCGACCCCGGCCCGGAAGTGCCGGGCGTTCGGGTCGTGCAGGGCCTTCGACGCGAACAGGAAGAACAGGTGGTACTGCTCCCCGTCGTCCACCGTCCAGAAGTCCCAGACCCACGAATCGGGCAGTGCGAACATCAGCCCTTCACCCCCGAGGATGCGATGGAGTTGATGAAGGCCCGCTGGAAAGCGATGAACAACAGCAGCACGGGCACGGTGATCATGCTGGCATAGGCCATGATCTGGCCCCACGCCGTCCCGGACGCCCCGGTGGCCTGCTTGAAGTAGTCGATCCCGACCATCACCGGACGCAGCGACTCCGACTGCACCACCATCAGCGGCCACAGGTAGGCGTTCCACGCGGGCAGGAAGGTGAGGATTGCGACGGTGGCCACGGCCGGTCCCGACAACGGCATCACGATGCTGCGGTAGATCCGGAACCAGCCGGCGCCGTCCACGGTCGCCGCCTCGTCCAGCTCCTTGGGGATCGAGTCGAAGTACTGGTAGAAGAGGTAGATCGAGAACGCGTTCGCGATGAACGGGATGATCTGGACGGCGTAGGTGTCCAGCCAGCCCTGCGACCCGTCGATGTAGGGGATGGTGTTCACCCACCACAGCAGCGGCAGCGCCATCGTCTCGAAAGGCACGATCAGCGTGGCCAGCACGACGCCGAGGATCACCTTCTGGCCGGTGAACTCGATCCGGGACAGCGCGAACGCGGCCATCGAGTTGACCAGGATGCCGAGCACGACCGTGCAGATCGAGATGAAGATCGAGTTGATCATGAAGGTCATGAACGGGACGCGGTCCATCAGGCCGGTGTAGTTGTCCAGGCTCACCTCGCCGACGGGCAGGAAGGCGGCCCACGAGCCGAGGTCGGCGAAGATCTGGGTGTCCGGCTTGAAGCTGGACACGATCATGAACACCAGCGGCAGGCCGAACACGAAGCAGAGCAGGACCCGCAGCGCCATCACGAGCGCCTTGTTGAACCGGCTGTGCCGGGCGCCGGCCGTGTGGAGTTCCGCCGTCGTGGTCTCGGCGACGTGCGCGAGGTGGTCGCTCATCGGGTGGCCTCCTTGTCCCGGGTGAGGTAGCGCTGGATCAGCGAAACGGTGAGCACCAGGGCGAAGAAGACCAGCGAGATCGCGGCGGCGTAGCCGGTCTGCTGCTGCTGGAACCCGCTGAACACGGCCATGTAGACCAGCGTCGAGGTGGAGTCGAGCGGGCCGCCCTGGGTCATGATGTTCACCTGCGTGAACAGGGAGAACGCGGCGATCGTGATCGTGATCAGGATGAAGATCGACGTCTGCCGCAGGCCCGGCCAGGTGACGTGGACGAACTGCTGCCAGGGCCCCGCGCCGTCGATCGAGGCCGCCTCGTAGAGCTCGCCGGGGATGGTCTGCAGACCGGACAGCCAGATCACCATGTGGAAGCCGACGGCCTGCCAGATCGACAGCACGATGATCGCGAACAGCGCGGTACTCGGGTCGCCGAGCCAGTCCGGGCCGGTGATGCCGACCTTGGCCAGCAGGACGTTGATCAGGCCGTCCGGCTGGTACATGAACAGCCACAGCATGGAGACCACGACCATCGAGGTGACCACGGGCAGGAAGTAGACCGTCCGGAAGAAGTTCGTGCCGCGCACCTTCGCGTTCACCAGCAGGGCCAGACCGAGGGCGAGGCCGGACTGCACCGGGACGATCACGATCGTGAAGACCACCGTGTTGAGCAGTGACCTCCAGAAGGTGTCGTTGGAGAACAGGCGGACGAAGTTGTCGAACCCGACGAACCGGGCCGGCACGGGGGAGATCAGGCGGGCGTTGGTGAAGGCCAGCCCGAAGGTGAGGAAGATCGGGATGATCAGGAAGGTGACCATCAGCACGGCGGCGGGGACCAGCATCGCGACGGCGACCGACGTGGAACGGCGGTTGCGCTTGTGGCTGCGGCCCCGCTGCGGGGTTCGGGCAGCGGGCTGGGAGACGGCGGTGGCGCTCACCGGTTGCCCTCCTTTCGAGGGGAGTGGTTCGGTCCCGAGAGCCCGTGGTGGGTCACGAAGGGCCGTCGCGGTCCGTGCGGCGACCCTTCGTGACACTGCCTCGTTCCTCGGCAGTTCCTCAGGGATCGGGGAGGGGGACTACTGCTGGAAGTAGTCGTTCGACTTCTGGTTGTCGTCGATGTCGGCGACCATCTGGTCGAGCGTGGCCTGGGGATCGGCGCCGTTCAGGATGTCCTGCGCACCCTTGGTGAAGGTCGTCGCGATGAACGGGTAGCCCGGGGTCTCCGGCCGCATCACGGTGAACTTCTTCGAGTACTGGCGGAAGATGTCGTTCTCCCCGCCCTCCTCGAAGCCGGGCACCGACGCGGCCGCAGCGTCCGTGGTGGGGATGTTGTTGGTCGCCGTGGCGACCTCGGCCACGTACTTGTCCGCCGAGGCGAACTTCAGGTAGTCCATCGCGCCCTCGGGGCTCGCGCAGCCGGTGGAGTATCCCCACGTCCACGAGCCGCCGCCGACCTTGGGGCCGTTGCCGAAGTCGACCGGCGGGGCGAACACGACGTCCTTGATCTTCTCGCGCACCGGCACCGCGGTCCACGAACCGTTCCACAGGAAGGCGGACTTGCCGTTGATGAAGTCGGCGGTCGGGTCGGCGCTGGACTTCTTCGCGACCAGGCCGTCCCTGGCCAGGCCCTGGAACCAGTTGGCCCACTTCAGGGCGGCGTCACCGTTCAGCACGCCGTCGGCGCTCTTGTAGTCGGTGCGGTTGATCAGGTCGCCGCCGAAGCTCTGCAGGAAGGGGGAGTAGCCGTACGGCCACCACTCGCCCGTCCAGCCGGTGGCGATGTCGGCGGGGTACTTGTAGTCGCCGGAGGCTTTGATCTTCTCCAGCGCGGCCATGAACTCATCGCCGGTCCAGGGCTGGTCGATGGTGGGGACGCGGATCCCGTACTTCTTCAGGATCGACTCGCGGGTGACCCAGGTCAGGGAGACGTCGTAGAAGCCGTACGCGTAGGTCTTGCCGTTCCACTTGGCGACCGTGGACGGCAGGTACTTGCCCAGGATGTCGTCCATGCCCTCGATCGGGGCGAGGTAGCCGGCCCAGGCCCAGTTGGCGACGTTCGGCTGGTCGATGTCGAGGATGCAGGGCAGCTTCTTCGCGGCGGCCGCGGCGACCACGGACTGGTTGTAGGAGTCCTGCGGGAACGCCTGCAGGTCGACCTTGTAGTTGGTCTGCGAGGCGTTGTAGTCGTCGACGATCTGCTGGATCGCGCCGAGCTCGCCCTTGTTGCCCGCGTTGTGCGTCCACAGGGTCAGGGTCTGGGTGCCGCCCGAGGCGGCCTGGGTGCTGGTGGCTCCGCCCTTCGAGCACGCCGTGACCGACAGGGTCAGGGATGCTGCGACGAACGCCGTGGCGACCAGCTTGGCTGTGCGCTTGAGCACTGTTCCTCCGTTGGATCTGCCGGGTGGGTGGCCCGGTTGTCTGGTTCCGAGTCTGCTAAAAGCTTTTAGCACGATGACGGTAGCATCTGCTCCGACAGGCATGCAAGGGGTTGCTAAAACCTTTTTGCACGTGGTACCGATATCATCGGCACGAACATCCCGGGCGACGTGGAGGAACGATGGCGAAGCGAGCCACCCTGGCCGACGTGGCCCGGCTGGCCGGTCTGTCCACCACGACGGTCAGCATGGTGCTGAACGACCGGCCGAACACGCGGCTCTCCGCCGAGGCGGCCGAGCGGGTGCGCGCCGCCGCGGCCAAGCTGAACTACCGGCCGAACCCCGCCGCTCGCGGGCTGCGGATCGGCAAGACCCGGACGGTGGGGTTCATCTCCGACGAGGTGACCATCACCCGCTACGCCTCGGCGATGATCAGGGGCCTGCTCGAGGTGGCGGAGGAGCGGGACCACACGGTGCTGATCACCGAGTCCGGACGCAGGGCGGACCGGATCGCCAATGCCCTGGAGCTGATGCTCGACCGGCAGGCCGACGGCATCGTGTTCGGGCTGATGGGCGCCAAGCAGATCGAGCTGCCCCCGCTGTCGATCGACGTGCCGGTAGTGATCAGCAACGCCACCTCGACGGGCGGCCACCCCTGCGTCCTGCCTGACGAATTCCGGGCCGGCCATGACGCGGCGAGCCACCTGCTGGAGCGCGGCCACCGCCGGATCGGCTTCATCGGACGCTCCGAGGCGCTGCTCGATCCCGCGCTGTCGGTGACCATCGGCGTCCGCTACGCCGGGCTGGACGCGGCGCTGGCCGAGCACGGTCTCACGTTTGCCCACCAGGTCGACGGCCGGTACTGGGAGCCCGACTTCGGCTACCGCGGGGCGCACGAGATCTTCGACGCCGCCCCGGTGACGGCGATCGTGGCGGCCAACGACCGGGTGGCCTTCGGGGTCTACCAGGCCGCCCAGGAGCGGGGCCTGCGGATCCCCGAGGACCTGTCCGTGGTCTCGTTCGACGACGAGTACCTGGCGTCCTACCTGCGTCCGCAGCTCACCACGATGCAGATCCCCTACCTGGAGATGGGCCGGACGGCGATGGAGCTCGTGCTCGACGGCGACCCGCCCGCGCAGACGCTGGTACACATGCCGATCCAGGAGCGGGGCTCGGTGCGCGACCTGACGTGAATGGGGACGGTTCCTTTCCCCGTCACCCCCGCTGGAGCGACGCGAAAAGGAACCGTCCCCATTCCACGTCGGGCATGCTGGGGCGCCTGAGGAGGTGATCGCGTGCTGCTGGCACTGGTGCTCGGCGTCGTCGTCGGCGGGCTGATCCCGCTGCAGAGCGCGATCAACTCCCGGCTGGCGAACCGGGTCGGCGCCGTGCTGCCCGCGTCCGGCATCTCCTTCGCGGTGGGCACGATCGGGCTCGGCCTGGCGGTGCTCCTCACCGGGACGTCCGTGCCGTGGGCCGAGACGGCCACCACCCAGCCGTGGTGGATCTGGCTGGGCGGCGCCTGCGGCCTGGTGTTCCTGACCATGAACATCGTCCTGCTGCCGAGGATCGGGGCGTCGGCGACGGTCGTGCTGCCGCTGGTCGGCACCGTCCTCGGCGGCCTGGTGATCGACGTCACCGGGGCGTTCGGCATGGTCGAACGCCCGATCACCGCGCTCCGCGGGCTCGGGGCGATGCTGGTCGTGGGGGGTGCGGCCGGGGTGAACCTGCTCGGACGCAGGGGTTCGGTGGCCCCGCCCGCGCACAGCCGTCCACACCCGCTGCTCTGGGCGGCCGCCGTGCTGGTCGGGACGCTCGGCGCCGTGCAGACCGCGATCAACGGACGGCTCGGCCAGGTGATGGGCTCCGGGCTCGCGGCCGCGCTGGTCTCGTTCCTGGTCGGCACCGCCGGGCTGGCGCTGGTCATCGTAATCACCCGGCAGCGCATCCGACGCGATGGAGAACTGCGTCCGTGGATGTTCAGCGGCGGGCTGCTCGGTGCGGCGTTCGTGCTTGTCAACGCCCTGAACGCACCCGTGCTCGGCACCTCGCTGGCGGTCAGCGTCGTGCTGCTCGGTCAGGTTGCGGTCGGCCTCGGCATGGACCACGGCGGCTGGCTCGGGGTGCCGCGCCGCCGGGTCACGCTCGCCCGGGTCGTCGCCGCGGCGATCGTGCTGCTCGGGGTCGGGCTGGTCCGGTTCGGCTGACGCCCGGTGAGCCGGGGACGGTTCTTGCGGACCGGGGGGACGGTTCCTTTCCAGTTCACCTGTTTCCCCTTGTCGGATGCGTGAACCGGAACGGAACCGTCCCCGTGAACCGGAACGGAACCGTCCCCGTGAACCGAAACGGAACCGTCCCCGTGAACCGGAACGGAACCGTCCCCGAAAGGGCGACCGGCTACTTCGTGACGGTCGGCTGCGACGCCCAGCGGTCGTAGTGGGCGAGCACCGTGTAGGTGCTGCCGTCGGTGCGGACGAGCGCCTCGTACAGGACGCGCAGCTTCGCGCTGCTCCCGAGCACCTGCTTGCCCGTGACCGGGTCGGTCCAGACGATCAGGGTCTTGCTGCTGGTGGTGAGTTCGATGTCGCAGTCCAGCTGGACGAGGCTCAGGGTGCCCTCCTGGACGCCGAACGTGGAGATGGCGGGCCCGTCAGGGACGCTGCACTCCGCGGCCCGCACCGAGTAGAAGTCGCCGCCCCAGGCCTCCGCGCCCGCCGTCAGCTCGGTGCCCTGCGCCGTCACGGTCGCGCTCTGCGCCCCCGGCTGGACAGCCTCCCGTAGGGCGTCCAGCAGTTCGCGGTTGGTGCCGGTCATGCTCACGTCCACGTCCGGTTGCTCGGCGAGCGGAGTGAACGAGACCGCCACGCCCTTCCTGGCGGCGGTGATCCCGGTGACGCCCTCGCCGCCCACCCCGGCCGCGTAGCGCCAGGCGCCGCTGCCCTCGCGCAGGTAGAGGTGGATCGCGTCGCTGTCGGCGACCGGCTTCCGGTTCGCGTTGCGGTAGAAGCCCGCGACCAGCAGGTACTCCGTGCCGACCGTCTCCGAGTGGGCGTAGACGCTGGTCACCCTGAACGAGTTCGTGAACGCGGACGCCCGGTAGGTTCCGGCCTGCTGCTGAGCGGTGCCGGTGGCGATCGCCGCCTCGTCCGCGATCCGGGCGGGGTAGGTGTCGACCGCGTCCCAGGCGGCCGCGTCCCAGGACGCCCCGTACGCCACGCTCCAGCCCTCGACCACCTGGTCCGCGACGTCCTGGGCCTCGGCCACGCTGACGCCGGACGGCGCCGTCGCGGTCGGGGTCGGGTCGGCCGAGCCCCCGGTGCAGCCCGCGCCTGTGAGGGCGACGATCGTCAGCAGCGTGGCGACGAACCGTCCCGGTGCGCGGTCGGGCAGCGGCATGCGGTCGAGCGTAGCCGGTCGCCGCCTGCGGTCGTCAGCTACTCGCGGGCCGCCGCGATCCGGGCGCGGAGCTCGGCGAGCTGGTCGAGGAGTTCCGGCGGAAGCTTGTCGCCGAACTGCGTGAAGTACTCCTCGGTGAGGTCGGCCTCGGCGGACCAGGCGTCCGGATCGAGCGCGAACAGGGCGTCGAGCTGCTCCCTGCCGATG